>NZ_JBCGCS010000023.1:0-103085 GCF_038594925.1 Achromobacter sp. JD-1
CACTGCAAATGCGAGGGCATTGGGTTCTAAGCAATCCGACCAGTTCCGAAGCCACGGCCACGCGCAGAACGCGGCCACGCTGGACCGGAGCGGCAATGCCAATGCTGCGGGCGGCACGCTGCTGGCCGTGCGCAATCTCGGGGAAGGCTTGACCACCTTGGCTACTGGCGGCGCTGAAACGCGGCCGATGAACGCTGCTTATCACCCCCGAATTCACGCTTAGCCTACGCATGGATTCTCGGGTGATAGGCGGCATTCACCGGGCGTGTCTCCGGGCCTCCTGCTACGTCGGTCGTCATTCCCGAGCCGTCGAGCAAGGCCCAGGCTTGTGTTCCCGTAACTGCCTCTACACGGTTCGGACTAATGCGTTTAGTGATGTCGTGGATGTGCTGTTGCAGCCCCTGCGCTTGCAAGGTTCCCAACTCTCTCGCATTTGCAGTGCAAATTCCACTTCCTAGGAGAACAGTATGCAGAAAGACGTATTTCAGACCGGCGAAGGTGGTCTATATCTGTACAAGTCCATCGCCAACGAGCTCGCTCTCTCGCCCGGCGCATTCAACATCCCCTATGGCGCATTCGAGGATGCGCCGCCAGCTCCGCCCGAGGGGAAATGGCCGCGGCGTGCGGGCGGAGCATGGACCATGGTCGACGACTATCGCACCACGCCTTTGTGGGTGGTGGATACTGGCGCGCCGTATTCGCTTGGTGCCGATCATGAAGGCGCAGGCGGCACAGTCAGCTATCCAGGCTGGGGGGAACTACCAGCATGGTTGACCGCGTCAGAGCCGCCGCGATCGGTGGAAGTGGCTTCGGGTGAGGCGTAGGCGCTATGCTGCCAGGGGCCGGGCTTCTGACGCAACATCGCGTTCAAGACGCATCTCTTCCAGTTGGCGTCGCCCAAGTGGGCTGCGCGCGAGCTTCAGGGCTAACTCTCGCCCGTGTGGGTGGTAATAGCGCAGCAGCATCCGCGTGTCCACGTTGCCATTGACCTTCGCCAATTCATGAATCTGGAACACCGTAGCAAGCTGCGATGTGCCTTCGTGTCGAAGGTCATGAAATCGCAGGTCGCGAAAATAGGCGCCATTAGGTCTACGGCCGTATTGGCGGCACATATCTTCATAGTGCAATCGAGCCCGGCGACGCGCCCGGATGAAAGCGCGTGTGGCTGACCCCGGTTGCATCGTGAAGATGCTGCCCCGCAAAGGTTTGCCGGAGACCCATCGACGCAAAGCCTCTCGCGCGCGAGGGGTCAAAGGAACATTTCGCGCGCGCCCGTTCTTGGTATGTGGCAGGTGCACCACCCCGTGCATGAGGTCCAGGTTTTCGCGTAGGATTCCCACCACCTCAGACCGGCGCATGCCAGTCTCTTTGGCAACAATGAGGATGGTCGGTAGCTCTGCCGACCGGGTGGCGCGGATGATCCAGTTCAGTTCCTGACGTGGGCAGTCGTCTTCGGAGACTCCGCGCAAAGTGATGCGTTCAAACAGGCGACGATCTCGCGCGTCATCAATCGTAGGTCGGCGCACCAATTGGACCGGATTAGCCAATTGGTCAAAGCCCCAGTCTTTTCGGATCACGGTGTAGACGTGCGAAAGGAAGGCCATCCGCCGTACCACCGTGGCGGGCGCCCTGTCCTTAAGCCACTCGTCTCGCAGTTCGGTTAAGTCGGAGCTGCGGATCCGATCAACCGGCCGAATGCCCAGCCGTGTAGCGCGCCAGATGCGCGCGATGGACTGCTCTGCGGCTTGTCCTTTCTTTGTGGACGAAACCTCGGCCAGATAGCGCGTGAGCGCTTCACCCAGGGTGGGCGTGGACTTGCGGCGGGGCTGACGGCGGGACCAGAGTTTCATGGGCAAAAGCCCCGAGTTGTAACGCACATTCTCCATTCATGCCTTTTTTCATTGCCCGCTTGTGCGGGCCTTTTTTTCGTCCCTACAGGAGGCCCCATCCTGCACACAATTTTCAGGAGCAACCCCAACATGGAACCCGGCTCTACCAGTTTGGGCGGCCTGGCCGCCCTGAAGGTCGCGATGGCGTATGGCATTCCGGCTGCGATCGCGGCCATGCTTGGTCTCTTGATCATGCCGCCGCATAGCATTCGCGAGTTCACCGTCCGCACGGTATCCACCGTGGTCTGTTCTTTTCTCTTCGGTCCCGCGCTGGCCGCCGCCGTCATCACCTGGAAACCCGCCTTGATGCAATCCATGACCTGGCTGGCCCAGCATGGCGCGGGTACCGATGACGCCTTGCTCGCCAAGTTCTACGTCCTGGGGCCCAGCATGTTGTTGGCTGGCCTGCCCGCGTGGTGGGTGCTGGGCGCCTATATGCGCTGGATGGCCAGCATGCGGAAAAAAGGCGTGTTGGAATGGCTGGCGGATGCGCGCCGCAAGCTGCTTGGCGTTGGCGCGCATCGGCGGGGTGGGGGAAGCAACCATGGATCTTGATGTCATCACTCATGCCGCCATCGTGCCCGCGCTCGCGCTGCTTCCGCCAGCGATGAACACGCCCCAAGCGCGGATCCTGCTGCTTGCCATCGGCTTGCAGGAAAGCCGTTTTCAGCATCGCCGCCAGATTGGCGGGCCGGCGCGTGGGTTCTGGCAGTTTGAACGCAATGGCGGCGTGCAGGGCGTGCTGACGCATTCCGCCAGCCGGGACGACGCCTTGCGGATTTGCGCGGATCGTCATGTTGTCCCGGACTCCGCAACGGTCCATGCGGCCTTGGAAACGGACGACGTCCTAGCCGCCGCGTTTGCGCGCCTGTTGTTGTGGACGGACCCGCGGCGTTTGCCTGCTATAGGCGACGCCGATGGCGCTTGGGCGCTGTATCTGCGCACCTGGCGTCCGGGCAAGCCGCATCCGCACACGTGGCCGGCGCTGTATGCCAAAGCCCTGTCCACGACGGAGCCCGAACATGCGCGCCTGGTTTGAGCGGTTCACGGGGATGGCGATGGCCGCTTTGGCTGCGACCATCGTGCTGCTGCTGGCCTACCTGCGTGGACGCAGCGAGGGCCGCAGTGCCGAGCGCGAGCAGCGCGACACGCAAATCAATCGGCAGGCCGACCGTGCCCGCCAGGAGGCCAGGGATGTTCAGGATCACACGGCGCGCATGGATGATGCTGCCATTGCTGATGAGCTTAAGCGTGACTGGGTGCGTGGCGCCGGCCCGCGTGGGCGTTGAATATTGCGAGCACGCGCGGCCGGTGTATTTTGATGAAGCGGCCCAAGTGGATGCCACGCCCGCCCCGATACACAGGCAGATCCTGGAGGGCAATGCGGTCTGGCGCAGGCTGTGCGCGGGCGCGCCATCATGACCCAGTCGATATTGCACATCATGGTTCTAGCCATCCAGGCAATAGATGGCGCACGATGGCGGTTCTGTATTCATCGATTCCTGGATCCATCATGAGCACTCGCCTCGACTACGCCCAAGCTTCGCCCGACGGTTACAAGGCCTTCGGCGCGGTATATACCTACCTGCATGACTGCGGGCTGCCCAAGACCTTGGTCAACCTTGTCTTCCTGCGGGTGTCGCAGATCAATGGTTGCGCCTACTGCATCGACATGCATTCGCGTGACCTGATCAAGCAGGGCGTTGCCGTGGAAAAACTGGTGTTGGTGCCGGTGTGGCAAGAAGCGGGCGCCGTGTTCACGCAGCAGGAACGCGCGGCGTTTGCCTGGGCGGAAAGCGTGACGCGCGTGGCGGATACTGGCGTGCCCGACGAGGACTATGCCGCGGCAACCGCTGAATTCAACGACAAGGAACTGGCGGACCTGACCTACGCGATCGGCCTGATGAACGCCTTCAATCGTCTGGGCGTGTCATTCAGGGCGACCCCGGCCGCCACCAGGGCGGCGGAGAAGGCGGCGCGCTAAGTCAAAGGCAAGGTGGCGGTGACGCGTGCGGCGCAAGCTTGGTGGGCGCCATCCCTTCACACGGCGCACCGATACCCGGCACGCCCTGCCGGACGACCCTGGAAAACCCCGGGGCATTCCCATGGGCCCGCGCCCGATCCGTATAACGGCCCAGCCGCCGGTACTCCGCCGCGCTCTGCGCGCCTTGCAGCACACCCAGATCGTAAAAATACTCGGGCAGATACCCCGACGCCAGTTGCCGATAGTCCAGCGGCAGGCCGGGCACGATGCGCCGCGCCATCTGGAAGACGATGGTGGTGCAGTTGGCGGTCAGCGTGTGATAGAAGCGCGGCGAGTCGCGCAGGCGGTTTGCGCTGGCCACATAGGCCAGGAACAAAGATCGCGCGTTGTCCGGCGGCATGTGGACGCGGTACAGGTAGCTGTCTTCGTCGCGCACGTTGGTGCGCACGCGCAGGCTGTCTTCTTCGGTCGACGCAATAAGGCTTAGCTCATACTGTTTGAAGAAGCCGCCGATCTCGGAAAACCGGTCACCTTCCTTGCGCCGGATCTCCACCGAGAACACCACGTAGCGGTCATCGCCGAAACCGAACGACACCAAGGCGTGGGCAATGGCGGGGCGGCCCCAGTACGACAGCGCCACGTCCACGGACTGCAATTCGTTGAGCGCATAGTGGCGGGTTTCCCAACGCGGCGTGAAATCGGTGCGCGTGCGCCAGTGGAAGTTGCGCACGTTGTGCAGCGTGACGCGGTTGCCGTCGACCTCGCCATAGGTCTGGCGGGCAACCTCCGGGATCCATGCCCGATCGTTTGACGCGCGTATGCCGAGCCACCAGATCAGCAGCGCCAGCGTGGCGGTGGCGAAGCCGTAGCCCGCTGGCCGCCATGATGGCCAGGCCAATGCCGCCAGCGCGGACAGCGCCAGCAGCATCCAGGCAAGGGTCAGCAGGGCTCGCGGGCCGCGTGCCAAGGGCGCGCGTATCCACAAGGCCAGCGCGCCCCAGGACGCGACCAGCACGATGGTGATGCCAAGCAAGAGGGAAGCGGTCATGGGCACCCTGGACGGTTCAGGCCGCCAGAGTATGGCCGCGCTGGATTTGAGCCGTCAATCACGCCATGGGCGTGTCAGGGCTGATTCCGCAAAAAGACTTGCCGGCCGGGCCGGACAGAGGGGCATGAGGCGGACAACGCCGCGCAGGCAGCGAAGCGTGCGCGGTGGGACAAGCTCATGAGCGCGCCCGGCTTGTGGCTGGCGGCTCTTTTTTGGCGCGCGGTTTAGGCGCGGGTTTCTTAACTTCTGCAGGAGCGTCGAACTCCTGCTTATTGCGCTCACCGCGTGGGGTGTTTTCCGGATGCGGCTTGGGAAAAGCCCAGGGCTTCATTTTCTGATCCATTGCATGTACTCCTTGCACAGGCGGAACAGTAGCATTAGCCGTGGCTGTGGGTAAGTGAGGGTTGACGTCAATATTCATCACATCGTGATTCTTAGAAAAAAACTTGGCGCATCGACCAAGGCGGCGCTGGCGAATTTTACGCAGATTGCGCGGTGCAGCGATGCGACGCGTGCGACGACGCTTCCGCCCGCGGGCCGCGACGGGTAAACCCTGTCAGGATTTGGAGATCATCCTTTTTTTCAGGGAAAGCCGCGTCGCCGTGGGCGGCATGCAGCGCTACGATTGAAAGCGTGCACGTAGGGGGATCACTATGGACACCGCCAAGGACTGGTATGCCGCTGTCAAAGCGTGGCAGCGTGCGCGCGACGAGCTCACCGCAGCGATCGCCGCGATCAAATGGCCGAACCCGACTCCGGGCTGCCTCGAAAGCTACGACCGCGCCTATGCGCGCGAAACCGAGGCTCGCGAGCGCATGAACCAGGCATACGAACGCGTCCGACGATAAGCACGTTAACGATGTGCGCGCTTTGCCGCGCGGCCCAGCCCCGCGGCAAAGCACAGGATGGCTGCGCCCTGCAACAAGGCCGCCACCGCCAGAAAGCCGAGCATCGCTTGCCCGCTTGCGTCCAGCATCGCGCGCAGCAGGCCAAACAGCGCGGGCGCGAAGGCGTATGCGCCTTGGGATAGCGCGACAATCAGCGGCACCACGCGCAGGCTGTCTTCGCGCGCGAATTCCGTTTGCGCAATCAGCGGCGGCAAGGACGTGGCATTGCCGATGCCCGAGCCGAACAAGATTACGCCCAGCCACACCGCCCATGTATGGTCGGCCGCCAGCATCAGCGTGAGCGAACCTAAAATTTGCACGGCGTAGGCCACGCACGCGACTTTGCGCCGGTCGGCACCGGCGGGCATCACCGCGCCCACGATCGTGCGGCCCGCGATGGCGGCCGCCGTGGCCAGGCCCATCGCGATGCCCGCCGTCTGCGCGCCCAGCAACGGCGCCAACAAGGACAGCAGGTGCGCAATCAGTCCGATCTGCGCGAACAGTCCCAACGCCATGCCGCCTGCCAGCGTCAGAAAAGCGCGGTCGCGCCACAGCTTGGCCACGCGAGGCAACGGGGCGGACGACGCGGCAGCGGGCGTGGCGGGGCTGTCGCCATCGGGCAATTGGCCCAACTGCTGCGGCGTTACGGCGAACACCTTGCGCGCCAGCAGCGCAATCACCCCCACCATCACCACGCCCACCCACCAGGCGGCGTGAGCAAAGCCCGCCTGCGCGATCAGGAACACCCACAGCGGCGAGAACACAATGCCGCCCACGCTGGCGCCGTTATAGGCCATGCCCAGCGCCGCCGGACGCCGCCGCACGAACCAGGGGGCAATCAGCGCGTTGACCGCCGCGGCGCCCAACGCCACCCACCCCATGCCGCTCAACATCGCGGCGCCATACAACTGCCACGGCGCCGCGGCCATTGACCACCCGGTCACGCCCAGCGCCAACAGCACCGCGCCGCCAACGGTGACCAGGGGCACGCCAACACGGCGGTACAGACGAGGCAGGTTCGCCACAACCACGGTGCCGCTAAGAAAGTGCAGCGTGACGGCGCCGGACACCAGCGCCACGCTCCAACCGGTGCGCTGCACCACGGCGTGCAGGAACACGGGCGGGCCGTAAAAGCCCACGCCCCAGCCAAAGATGGCCAGCACGAATGTGGCGGCAAGAACTTTCCAACCGAAGAACGCGGAAGGGTTAGACATGATTTTCGGATTTCTCGGATGTTTTGTTGAGATGAGCCGCAGTATGCTTACGCCTTGCACACAACACTTTGGTCTATAGCGAATCATGGAATCCGAGTTCGCCGACATCAATCTCTCGGCCGTGGCGGGCGCCATTGCCGACCCCGCGCGCGCGCGCATGCTGTGCCTGTTGCTGGACGGGCGTGCGCGCACCGCCACCGAGCTGGCCGCCGCCGCCGATATCGGGGCGTCCACGGCCAGCAGCCATTTTCAGCGCCTGCGTGAACAGGGGCTGGTCGATATGGCCGTGCAAGGCAAGCATCGCTACTATCGCCTGGCCAATGGCGAAGTGGGGCATGCGCTGGAAGCCTTGCTGGTGGTGGCGGGCGCCGAGCGCGTACCCTTCAAGCCCAATACGCCGTCCGCGCTGCGCGACGCTCGCACCTGCTATGACCACATGGCCGGCACGCTGGCCGTGCGTATTCACGACGCCATGATCGCGCGCCATTGGCTGGCGGCTGATGGCCGCGATTACACGTTGACCCCGCTGGGTGAGGCCTCGCTGGCGCAGGTGGGGGTGGACGTGACGCAAGCACGGCAGCGCCGCCGCCGCTTTGCCTGCGCGTGCCTGGACTGGAGCGAACGCCGTTCGCACCTGGGCGGCGCGCTGGGCGCGGCCTTGCTAAGCGCATTGGTGGAGCGCGGCTGGATCGAAAAAAGCCTGGACTCGCGCGCGCTGTCGGTCACGCGCAAGGGCGCACGGCAGTTTCCGGCTTTCTTCGGCGCACCGGATGCGCCGGCCGCCCATGATGGATTGCAGGGGGACGCGCATGCCGCGGCATAGCCTGCAAGCCTTCGTTTTGCGCATGCGCGGTTTGGTCCGATGGCGGCGCATTGAACATTGCCATTCCAGCCGCGAATGCGGCTTTTTTTTCGTCGGCTTGTTTCCGTTCAATCCTTTTTGAACATTATTTCTTTCGCTTGTTTTTCTCATTAGCCTTATTACTTTCGTCAGGAGGGGGCCTTGCCTACGTTGGCGTTGCACGCATTCCGTTTTCCCACCCGGTTCGTCACCGAACTTCGCATTGACGTCAATCACGCTCCAGAAGAAATCGAGCGCGAACTCGATGCCATCCACCAGCGGATGCAGCGGCCCTTGGACCGCTTGCACGGACTGCCGCAGGTGCAGACAGACATCCCCGGCATCGTGCTGCGTTATCGCGAAGCCGATGGCGAGTACTACGTGTATGTGCTGGACGCGCGGCGCAACCGCGTGGCGGGTTACACCGTCTTCAACCGGCTGATTGAAGTGGGCAAGCGGGCAGATCCTTTCGTGCGCGCGCCGCATTCCAAATATGCCGCGCCGTATCAGGGCATGGGGCTGGCCACGGCGGTCTATCGATGGGGGTTGGAAGCGGGCTTGTGCATCATCAGTGGCGCGCGCCAATCACCCGGCGCGCATCGGCTGTGGATGGGTCTGGCGCGTGACTACGAACTGGGTTACGTGGATCTGCGACGCAAACAGTTGCGCTATCTGGGCAGGCAGGTGCCGGCCCGGGTGCAGGAAGACCTGCACACGCGAATGATCATGCTGGGGCGTGGCTGGGATCTGTCTGATTACATGGACGTAACGGGGATGACATTGTCCGACGATGCACTTTCGCAACAGGACTTAGGGTAATCCCCGTAAAGCGGTGGGGGCGGGCGCCGGGCAAAAAGCGGCGTCCGCCGAAAAGCCGCGCCAGGCTTGCCGTTGCGCCAAGCTCGCTGCCAGGCAGGGTGACCAGGCAGAAACGGGGACGCAATTATTGCAACGCAACAGTGTTTCTATTAACCACCAGGGTTACAAAACATATCCAAACTGTCATGAATGGTCGAGGTATGCTCGATCGCAGAACGAGGGCATCCGAAAGTGCATCAAAACAACTTGATCTACAAGGGATACCGGCTGACGGCCAAGGTGTCCCGGGGCGCGGACGCTGAAATTCCAGCGTTGCCCAGCGGCCCCGTATTCATCGCATCGGTAATGGTGGTTCAGGCTGGCGCCGTGCTGGAAGGCGGCGACGAATATCCGGTTCCCCGCTTTGCGGAGGGCGGATTCGTCTACAGCCCACGGGAAGCCGTGCATGCCGCCATTCTGCATGGCCGCGAAATTGTCGACGGCCTGACGAACATGCCGTCCTAGCCGGAAAAAACTTCCCGCCAATCGCGCGTCTTGGCCAGCGTCTGCACCGTTGCGGACTGCTCAAGGATGGTCACGGCCTTTTTGAATTCCTCGGCCGTGGCGCCATCCTCCAGGATGACCATGCGCGAATTGCGTGCGTCCGCCATCTTCACGTCCGACATCTTGCCGTGGGTTTGATAGACCTGCGTCCAGTCCATCTTCTTGCCGGCCTTCAGCGCAATCGGCTCGATGTAGGTCAGCGCCGTGCTGCCCGCGGCGCGCACGGCAAACGCGAAGTCGGCCGTGTGGCCGCTGCTGCCCTTGGCGCGCGCGCCCTTGACCATGCGGTTCACTCCCACGCCTTCGGCCAGCGCGCGGCCCACCTGGGCGCGAAAGCGCAGTTGGCTGAACTTGGGCATCCATTTGGCGCATTGGAACGACAGCGCCATCGCCAGCTTCACCGCGTCCCACAAGGCTTCCTGCAACTGCTCGTTCGGGCCGCTTGCCACGATGGCGCCGTCGCGGTCGAAATGCGCCAGGCTGACGCCGGGCGTTTCGTTCAGCATGTCGATGCGCTTGGGGCCGACTTCGATGCCGTAGCTGGAGGCGTGCATCGAGGTCTCACAGGCGTCGGTCAGATAGAACGTGGCGTCGTCCGGGTGCGCGATGAAAAAGGCCGCGTGCTGGCCGTCCAGCCCCAAGGTCATGGGGGCGATGGCGCGAATGGCGTGTTCACCGGCCGGCAGGACGGTCCAGCCGGAGGCTTCCAGAAAATTGCTCATAGGATCAGTTCGATTTGGCGGCCTTTGAGGGGATGCGCAAATCCGCCGACTAGCGTCAGGTTCGCCCGTGGTAGGAAGTACTGCATCAGCGCGCCGATATTGTGCAGGGCGGGCACGATGGGCTCGGCATAGCCTTCGCCTTCGTCCACCCAGATATGTTCGTGGCTGCGGTCCGCAAGCGGCTTGCGGAACTGTGGCCGGCCTTCGCCCACCAGGCTGGTGTGGAAGGAATCGTCGGTGTCCACGCCGAACACGCGGTGCGGCCCGACAAACAGGCTGGCACAGAACGCTTCAGTCAGGAAGATCGTGGCCTGGCCGTGCACCACGGTACGCGCACCGCGGTAGGTGGCGCGAAAGATCACGTCGTCGCGCACTTCGCCCTTGATCTTGCACGCGCTGCTGAACTCCATCCACTGGATGTTGTTGGCGGCGGGCTTGGGCAGCCAGGCGATCGGTTTTACGGTTTCCTTGGGTTCGGCAAGGATCTCTTGCACCTCATCAACGGTAATTAACGGTTCGAACTTGTTGGCCATAAAACGGATCTAGGGTCTTTGAACTGCGCGGCGGATGCGCGGCGCCGCTCGCGGCATGGCGCAGGGACTCATGCGCGCAAACAGGGCGAGGGGGCGTAATCTTACAAGATGGAGTCAGCACAATCCCTTTGCTGTATGGATATACAGCAAAGGGATTCGGCGGATCTGGCGTTCAGCCGATGGCTACAGCGCGCTGGCCGCGAAGGTATCGCATTGCTTGATGTTGCCGCTTTCCAGGCCGCGCTTGAACCAACGCACACGCTGGGCTGATGAGCCATGGGTGAATGAGTCTGGCACGGCATACCCTTGCGCCTGCTTTTGCAGGCGGTCGTCGCCGATGGCGGTGGCGGCGGCCAGCGCTTCTTCGACGTCGCCGCCTTCCAGGATGTTGCGAGCCGCATTGGCGCGCTGCGCCCACAAGCCGGCAAAGCAGTCGGCCTGCAACTCCATTCGTACCGACAGCGCATTGGCTTGGGCCGGGTTGCGGCGGCGCAGTTGATCGACCTGATCCGAAATGCCCAGCAGATGCTGCACGTGGTGTCCGACTTCGTGTGCGATCACATAGGCTTGCGCGAAATCGCCCGGCGCCTTGAACTGGTTCTGCAATTCATCGAAGAACGCCAGATCGATATACACCTTGCTGTCGCCCGGGCAGTAGAACGGCCCCATCGCGGACTGGCCCGTGCCGCAGGCCGTGGGTGTGGCGCCACGGAACAGCACCAGCTTGGGCGCGACGTATTGGCGGTTCAGATCTTTCTGAAAAATGGCGCCCCAGGTGTCTTCGGTTTCACCCAGCACCTTGGCCACGAAGCGCGCTTGCGGGTCGTTGGCGGGCGGCTGGGTCGCGGGGGCTTGCTGCGTTGCGGGCGGGCCTTCTGCCATCTGCAGGACCACGCTGGGGTCAACGCCGAAGTACATGGCCACCAAGGCAAGTACTATCGTACCGATGCCGATGGTTCCTCGTCCGCCGATACGGGGACCGCGAGACCGTCGGTCTTCAACGTTGTTGCTTTCGCGCGAGTCATCGAGGCGCATACTGTTTCTCCGGGCGGGGCGGCATCCCCGCCATTTTGCATCGCCGCCCGCCACTGGGCGGCATTCAAGAGTGTTAGGATAATCCCATGGCTCTGCATTTATCTATTCATCCTGCGAATCCTCAACCTCGCCTGCTCAAGCAGGCAGCCCAATGGCTGAACGATGGGGGCCTCGTGGCCGTACCCACCGATTCCAGCTACGCCGTTGTCGCGCGGCTGGACGACAAAAACGCCGCCGACGGCCTGCGCCGGCTACGCGGTCTGGACGAAAGACATCACCTGACGTTGCTGTGCCGTGACCTGGCTGAAATCGGCCATTTCGCGCGCGTCGACAACAAGCAATACCGTTTGCTGAAGGCCGCCACGCCGGGGCCGTGGACCTTCATTCTTGAAGCCACCAAGGAAGTGCCGCGGCGCGTATCGCACCCGTCGCGCAAGACCATCGGCATTCGCGTACCCGATCATCTCGTGATGCTGGGCCTGCTGGAACAAGTCGGCGCTCCGCTGCTTTCCACCACGCTGATTCCCAAGGACGAAAGCGAAGCGTTGAACGACGTCGAAGCCATTCGCGAACGCTACGACCACGATCTGGCCGCCATCATCGACGCGGGCGCCTGCCCGCAGTCACCCACCACCGTCATCGACCTGACCAGCGACGATCCCGTCGTGGTCCGTGTCGGCCGCGGCGACCCGGCCACGCTCGGTCTTGCCTGACTTCCCTTTCCCTGCGTTGCCTTTGCGTGCCGGCTGCCGCCGGCACGCGGCTCATCTACTATCCGGTTCGCCATGAACGACCTCATTCAAACCATTGCCGTCTACGCGATCCCGGTCATTTTCGCCATCACGCTGCACGAAGCCGCTCACGGTTACGTGGCGCGCATGTTTGGCGATCCCACGGCTTATGAGGCGGGCCGCATCAGCCTGAATCCGGTGCGGCATATCGACCCGGTCGGCACGCTGCTTGTGCCAATGGCCATTCTGCTGGCGTCCAAGCTATTGGGAAGCCCGGGCATGCTGTTCGGCTGGGCCAAGCCGGTGCCGGTGGATTTCGGGCGTTTGCGCCGGCCCAAGCGCGACATGCTGTGGGTGGCTCTGGCGGGACCGGCCGCGAATCTGGTCATGGCGATCATGTGGGCGTTTTCACTGCGCCTGATGCTGGAATCCGGCATGCAGGAATCCTTCTGGTTCCAGATGGGCGTGGCGGGCGTGAACATCAACCTGATATTGATGGCGCTTAATCTGCTGCCGATTCTGCCGCTGGACGGGGGACGCATCCTGTTCAGCCTGCTGCCCAACCGCCTGGCCTGGCAATATTCAAAAATCGAACCGTATGGCCTGGTGATCGTGATCGTGTTGCTGGTCACCGATGTGCTCTGGCTTTTGATGAGCCCGATGTATGACCTTGGAACGACTATCGTTCAGTGGTTTCTGTAGGATTTCATCCAATATCCGTTAAACTCAGCGGTTTCACTGATTCTGGCCCCGGGGCATCCTGCCGTGGGGCGTTGGAGCCCTACATTTATGGCATCCCCTGCACCCGCCGCAGGCGTTAATTTCCAGGGCAGCTTGGTGGCCCTGGTCACTCCCATGCTGCCCGACGGCAGCTTGGATTTCGCTGCCTACCGGTCATTGATCGACTGGCACGTCCAGGAAGGAACCGACGCGCTCGTGGTGGTGGGCACCACCGGGGAATCGCCCACGGTTTCCATGGAAGAACACGCGGAACTGATCCGCGTTGCAGTGGAACATGCCGCGGGCCGCATCCCGGTCATCGCCGGCGTGGGCGCCAACTCCACCGACGAAGCCATCCATCTGGCCAACCACGCGAAGGCCGTGGGCGCGCAGGCCGGGTTGTCGGTCGTTCCCTATTACAACAAGCCGTCGCAAGAAGGCCTGTACCGCCACTTCCGCACCATCGCGGAAGCCGTCGACCTGCCCACCATTCTGTACAACGTGCCGGGTCGCACCGTGGCCGACATGTCCAATGAAACGGTTCTGCGCCTGGCGCAGGTGCCCGGCATCATCGGCATCAAGGACGCCACCGGCGACATCGCTCGCGGCGGCCTGCTGTTGCGTGAAGCGCCTGCTGAGTTCCAGGTTTTCAGTGGCGATGACCCCACCGCCGCCGCCCTGATCCTGCTGGGCGCGCGCGGCAATATCTCCGTGACCGCCAACGTGGCCCCCAAGCTCATGCGCGACCTCTGTGCCGCCGCGCTGGCGGGCGACGTGCCGAAGGTGCGTGAACTTAATGCCTATCTGGCCCGTCTGAACAAGGCTTTGTTCGTTGAAGCCAATCCCATCCCCGTCAAGTGGGCGTTGGCCGAAATGGGCCGCAGCGCACTGGGCTACCGGCTCCCGCTGGTTGAACTGGGTACGCAGAACCACGAAGTCGTGCGTCGCGCGCTCCAGGAAACGGGTCTGCTCTAAATATCGTGAGGATACGTATGAACAAACGTCATGCCGGTTTGTCGGCATTGATGTCTCTGGTGTTGTTGGCCGGCTGCAGCGAGGTCAATCAATTCCTGGGCAATGAAGAATCTGTCGACTACAAGAGCGCCGTCACCCAGCGTGGAGAGCCTCTGAGCATCCCGCCGGATCTGACCCAGGCCAATAGCGACCCGCGTTATCGCGCGCCCGCATCGGGCTCGACGACGTACTCGCAGTTCCAACAGCAGGGCCAGGCGCAAGCCACCGCCCCGAAAACCAGCAACGTGCTGCCGGGCCGCCAAGACATGCGGGTCGAGCGCGACGGCGACCTGCGCTGGCTGGTGGTTGAACGGCCGCCGGAAGAGATCTTTCCGCGCTTGGTCGACTTCTGGACCGAAAACGGCTTTACCGTTGCCAGCAACAACCCGGCCGCCGGCCTGATTGAAACCGACTGGGCGGAAAACCGCGCCAAGATTCCGGAAAGCTGGCTGCGCCAAGCCTTGGGCGCCGTGCTGGAATCCGCTTGGGACAGCGGCGAGCGCGAGAAATTCCGCACTCGCGTCGAGCGCGTCGATGGTCACACCGAGGTGTACGTCAGCCATCGCCAGATGCTTGAAAAGCGCGTTGGCGCCGATGGCGGCCAAGTGCAATGGCAGAACGGTCAGGAAGACCCGGGCCTGAACGCCGCCATGCTTGCTCGCATGATGGTCTACCTGGGTTCGGACGTAGACAACGCCCGCAAGCTGGTGCAGCAGGCGGAAGCCTCGCCGCAGAAGCCCGCCGTGCAGGAAGACGTTCGTACGCAAGGCACCTCCTTGCTGGTCGCCGAATCGTTTGACCGCGCCTGGCGCCGTGTTGGCGTGGCCCTGGACGGTGGCGGTTTTGCGGTGGATGACCGCGATCGCTCGACCGGTGATTACTTCGTGCGTTACGTCGACACCGACACGGGCGAGCAGAACGAGCAGCCCGGCTTCTTCAGCCGCCTGTTCTCGGGCGACAAGAAGGCCGAAGCACCGCAGTACCGCATCCACCTGGCTGGCGCCGGTGAACAGACCACGGTGACGGTGCTGGACGCCAACGGCACGCGCGACAACAGCGCCACGGCCCAGCGCCTGCTGAGCGTTCTGAAGGACAAGATGTAAATCGCGTCAAGCCGGCGCCTGCGTGCCGGTTTGGAACGCAAAGGCCCCCGATCTTCGGATCGGGGGCCTTTTTCATTTGCGTAGGCCGAATCCAGACGCAAAAAAACCCGGCAATTTACTTGCCGAGGTTTTCTTGCGTCTTCAGAGCGGGGGTTCGTCTCTGTTTTTATTAAGACGCGGGCGTGGTCGAGCCGCCCGGGGTGGTCGAGCCGCCGCCAGGAGTGGTGCCGGGCGCGGGAGCCGGGGTGGCAGGCGGCGTGGTCGTGGGGGCGGGCGTGCTTGCCCCCGGAGTGGTCGCGGGCGCCGCGGCATCTTCCTTCTTGTTGCAAGCGCTGAGCGCAACGGCCAGCACCGAGGCAATAATCAAGGTTTTGCTCATCATTTTTGGACTCCTGTAGATGACGACTCTTGAAACCCCCATTAGGGGAAACCAGAACTCAGGCTACAGGAGTCCGGCGCCGCAGCGCGTGTGAAAGTTAAAAAGGTCGCATCCGAACGGCAACAAACCTTTCAGCTTGGTGTTATCTCTTTCCTTATGTGTCCCGGGGCATGGATCTGATTGCGTTCTGTTCGAATCCGATACGCCGGCGTGTCGGGATACTACGCCGGCACGTAGTGAATCCAGCCGGAATCCAACCAGTCCGCCAAGCACGAGCGCGCCTCGGGCGACAACTTGGCGCAAGCCGGATCAGCGCAGTCCAGGCGGCGGGCGTCCGCCAGCGTGCGCAGCGCGGCGTCGGCTGGCGTCATCGCGGTTTCGCCGTTGATGAAAAGCTGTTTGCCGCGATAGAGCATGCGGCTGCGGCGGTCCAACACTAGGCGGCCCGAGGTGAGCCAGGCGTCTTCCAGGTCTACGTCGATGTCGTCCGCGGCATCAAAGACGCTTTGGTTATGCGGTTCGGTCAGCCAGCAGCCCAAGAAGCGCGACGCCAGCGCATCGTCAAAACGCAGCTTTTCCACGGTTTCCAGCGTGGCGGCCACCAGCGCGTCAGGCAAGGCGGCGGGCGTGTCGACGGCGGGTTGGCCGGGGTCGCGGTAGACCGCCGACAGTTTCGGGCCGGGCAGCGCCGGTTCGCCATAAGGGCCGCCCAGCAAGCCGACGCGCGCCATCACCTGGTCGGCCGCGGCTTCAAGCAGGCCTCGCGCCAGAATGGCCTGGGTGGGGGCGCGGAAACCGATTGAGATGGTCATGCAGCCGTCGCCTAGCGCAACGCCGTCATGCGCCGCCTGCGGCGGCAGGTACAGCATGTCGCCCGGCGCCAGCACCGCCTTTTCCTCGGGCTGGAAGTTGCTGAGGATCTTCAAGGGCAGGCCCGGTTCCAGCGACAGGTCTTTCTGGCGGCCATAACGCCATTCGCGTTCGCCCGCGGCTTGCAGCAGAAAGACGTCGTAGCTGTCGAAGTGCGGCCCCACGCCGCCGCCATGGCTGGCAATGCTGACCATGACGTCATCAAGCCGGGCGTCGGGAATGAAGCGGAACAGGCCCATCAATTCAGACGCGGCATCGCTGAGCAGGTCTACGCTTTGCACCAGCAGCGTCCAGTCGCCTTCGTTGTCTTTGGGCAGTCGTGCGAAGGGGCCGTTTTCCATTTGCCATTCGCCGTTCTCGCGCCAGATCAGGCGCGATTCCACGTCGTCGCGCTTCGCCAGCTTCTTGATGGCGGCAATGGCCAGTGGCGGTTTGAAGCCAGGGATGGCCTGGCGGATCAGCAGCGGCTTGCGCTGCCAGTAGCGGCGCATGAAGTCGTTGGGGCTTTGGTTGCCCAAGAGCGGCAAGGGTTGGTCGAGGTTCATTGAAGATGCTTCTTCAGGCGGTAGAGGGCGTCCAGCGCTTCGCGCGGGGTGAGGCTGTCGGGGTCGATGGTGGCAAGCTCTTCGCGCAGCGCGTCCAGCGCTTCGATGGCGTCGTGGCGGTCGGCCTGGGCATAGGCTTGCGCATCGGCGTCGGCCGCGGCCGAGAACAAGCCCAACTGCGGGGTGGGGGCGCCTTGCGCCTCCAGCCGTTCAAGCTCGCGTGTGGCCTGGCGGATGACCGCCGCCGGCACGCCGGCGCGTTGGGCCACCTGAATGCCGTAGCTGCGGCTGGCGGGGCCTTCGCGCACTTCGTGCAGGAACACGATGCCGGCGGCCGATTCCGCCGCCGCCAGATGCACGTTGGCCGACGCCGGCTGTTCGGCCGGCAGGCGCGTCAGTTCAAAGTAGTGGGTGGCAAATAGCGTCAGCGCGCGGTTGTGCGCCAGCAGCCGGCAGGCAATGGCCCAGGCCAGCGCCAGACCGTCATAGGTGGACGTGCCGCGACCGATTTCGTCCATCAGCACCAGACTGTTGGGCGTGCTGGCCGACAGGATGGCGGCGGCCTCGGTCATTTCCATCATGAAGGTCGAACGCCCGCCCGCCAGGTCATCGGCGGCGCCGATGCGGGTGAAGATGCGGTCGATCTTGCCGATGCGGGCACGCGCGGCCGGCACGAAGCTGCCAATACGCGCCAGCAGCACAATCAGCGCCACCTGCCGCATGTAAGTCGATTTACCGCCCATGTTCGGGCCGGTGATCAGCAGCATGCGGCGGGCCGGATCCAGCCGGCAGCCGTTGGGCGTGAAGCGTTCAATGGCGTGTTCCACCACGGGGTGGCGGCCGGCGTCGATATCGATGTCGGCGTTTTCGGAAAGATCAGGCGCGATCCAGTCGTGGCGGCGCGCGTGTTCGCCCAACGCGGCCAGCGTGTCCAGCTCGGCCAGCGCGGCGGCGCAGTCCGACAGGGGCCGCACGTGTTCGGCCAGCACGTCCAGCAATTGCTCGAACAGCCATTTCTCGCGCGCCAGCGAGCGGTCCTGCGCGGACAGGACTTTGTCTTCCCAGGTCTTGAGCTCGGGCGTGATGTAGCGTTCGGCGTTTTTCAGCGTCTGGCGGCGGCGGTAGTCTTCCGGCACCTTGGCCGTCTGGCCCTTGGTGACTTCAATATAGAAGCCATGCACGCGGTTGAATTCCACGCGCAGGTTGCTGATGCCGGTGCGCTCGCGTTCGCGGGCTTCCAGTTGCACCAGGAAGTCGCCGCCGTCCGCGGCCAGGCCGCGCAGCTCGTCAAGTTCGGCATCAAAGCCCGGGGCCAGCACACCGCCGTCGCGAATGGCCACGGCGGGTTCTGGCGCAATGGCGCGCACCAGCAGCGCAGCCAGTGCCGGGTCAACGGACAGGTGCGACACAAGTTCGCCCAGGCGTGGCGACGCCGCCATGGGTTCGACCAGATCGCGCAGCGCGGGCAGTGATTGCAGAGCGTCGCGCAGGCTGGCCAGTTCACGCGGGCGCACCGAGCGCAGCGCCAGGCGAGCCGCGATACGTTCAATGTCCGGGAAGGCGTTGAGCGCGGCGCGCAGCGCTTCCAGCAGGCCGGCCGACCCAAAGGTCTGTTCGACGTCCATGCGGCCAGCCAGCAGCGCCGAAATGGCCTGCTGGCGCGCCAGCGCCTGCTCGTTTTCGCGCAAGGGGTGATGCAGCCAGCGGCGCAAGAGCCGGCTACCCATGGGCGTGCGGCAGCCGTCCAGCAGTGAAAACAGCGTGGGCGCATCTTCGCCCGACAGTGTTTGCGTCAGTTCCAGGTTGCGGCGGGTGACCGGGTCCAGCAGCACGTACTGGCCGGGGCGTTCGGCCGACAGGCTTTGCACGTGCGCCAGCGCCTGCGATTGCGTACGCGCGGCATAGCGCAGCAAGGCGCCGGCGGCGCAGATGCCGGCCGGCATGTCTTCGATATCGAAGCCCGCCAGCGTGTCGGTCTTGAAGTGCGCCAGCAGATGCGCGCGCGCGCCATCGCTTTCGAAGTGCCAGTCCGGCACGCGCGAGCGCGCGCCGTCGAACGGAAATTCAAAGACGGCGTTGTCCGCGCAGACGATCTCGGCGGGCGCAATGCGATGCAGCTCGGATTCCAGTTGGGCCGGCGCGCATTCGGTGACGCGGAATTCGCCGCTGGCCAGGTTCAGCCAGGCCAGGCCGGCACGCGGCGCGCGGGCATTGCCGGACACGAACACGGCAGCCAGCGCGCGGTCGGCCTTGGCGGGCAGCAGCGCGTCGTCGGTCAAGGTGCCGGGGGTGACGATGCGCACGATGCGGCGCTCGACCGGCCCCTTGGATGCAGCCGGGTCACCAATCTGTTCGCAGATGGCGATGGACTCGCCCATGGCGACCAGCCGCGCCAGGTATTGCTCCATGGCGTGCACGGGCAAGCCGGCCATGGGGATGGGCGTGCCGTTGGACGAACCCCGCTTGGTCAGCGTGAGGTTGAGCAGGCGCGCGCCACGCTCGGCGTCTTCGTAGAACATTTCATAGAAGTCGCCCATGCGGTAGAAGAGCAGCAAGGGGCCAGCCTCCGCTTTCAGGCGGAGGTACTGCTGCATCATGGGGGTGTGGCCTGCGTGGGCCTCGGCGGCGGTGGGTTGTGTTGCGGAATTCATGCCCGTGATTGTATCGGGGCGGGCGGGCATGTGCCGCGCCAGGCAGGATGGTTTTGGCGCTTGTTTGCCTTAATCGGGGTCGGGCTGAAGGTCGCGCGACTGCGTGCCGAAGAGGTTCCCGGATTTCCCCGCAATGGGTTCCATGGTGGGCTCCGACCGCCTACCGCGCGGTCCTACGGATTTGCCGCGACCAAGCGCCGGCGGCACAATCGCATGACGCGGCCCTGTGATGGCCGCGGGAGCAGCAGATGCCGGATTTTCCCTTCGCCGACCCCGTCAATGCGGTCGAGCGCGTGACGATTTCCAGTGGGGCGCACCTGGCCGAATTCGCGCCTGGGGGCGGTGGGCGCTTGACCCGTTTGGCTACGGGCTCGCATGACTGGATTGTGCCGCTGAACGCCACGGAGTGGCCGCCCGGCAAGTGGCCGCGCGCGGGGTCCTACCCCCTGACGCCGTATGCCAATCGCATTCGCGACGGCGTGTTCACGTTCAATGGCGCGCGCCATGCGCTGGAATCCGTGCCGGGCCGGCCGCATGCCATCCATGGCGCCGGCCTGTTCCAACCCTGGCTGGTGCGCAACCACACGCCGGATGGTATTGACCTGGTGCTGAACCAGCCGGCGGGCGTGCTGGGTTGGCCCTGGCCGTTTGAATGCGTGCAGCGCTACCGGCTGGACGCGCGCGGCCTGAGCCTGTCGCTCAGCCTCATCAATCAGGGCGATTCGCCCATGCCCTGCGGCCTGGGCATCCATCCGTATTTCACCGCCGAGCGCGTGGCGCTGAGCGCGCGGCGCTTGTGGCCCGCCGATGCAGACGGCTTGCCGACAGGCAGCCGGGTCAAGCATGTGCGTGAATTGCGCCGGTCGGCCGAGGGCTGCGATACCTATCTGTCGCAATGGGAAGGGCGCGCCACGCTGCAGTGGGCGGACGGCCACGAACTGGCGCTGCACGCGGATCCGGCGTTTGCGCATCTTGTCGTCTATACCGCGCCCGGCTCGAATTTTCTGTGCGTGGAGCCCGTCACCAATGTGGCGGATGCGTTCAATCTGGCGGCGGCGGGCGAGACTCGCACCGGGATGCAGGTGCTGGAGCCGGGGGCGCGGTTCGCGGTAACGGCCTTGATGGCGCTGACGCCGCCTCGGGGGCAACGCTGAAGGCCGGACTTTGAAACCCCGGCCTCCTGCGGCGATAATCCGTCAACCCAATCCAGGAGTTCCTACGTGAAAAAGCTCAGCACCGAACAATTGCAGGCCGCGGCCGAAACGCTGCGCCGGGTGCAGGCGAAGCTGGCCCGCTCGGGCAGCCTGCCGCTTGAGCCCACGCTGTACGCCAGTGCAAAAGGTTTTCGCCGCAACGTACCTGACTATTTATGGGCATGGCTGTCGGGCCTGCTGGCGCCGCACAAGAGTCTGGCCTCCTGGATGGACACGCATCAACCGGGCTGGCGCGACGGCAAGACGCCGGCCGCCGTGGTCTATGCGCGTACCGAGAAGGGCTGGTTCGATTGGCTGATCGCTGAACTGGAAGCGGAGATCAACGATCCGCGTGCTCGCGCCAAACGGGAAGGGCAGGCCTGACGGGAAGGGCAGGCCTGACGGGTCAAGCAGGGCCGTCCGCTGGTGGCGCAACGCCACCCGTCATCTTTGCGTAAGCCGTTGCGCCCAATGACGCGCCATGCACGGCCAGATGCGCGCCCAACTGAATCACTTGCAGGATCTCGGCACGCGCGACGCCTTCGGCCAGCGCATGCGGGATCAGCGTCTGCAACGTTTGGCGGTCTGCCTGCGTGAAGCAGGCGTGCAGCGCGATGCGCACCAATAGCCGCTCGGCGGGTGTCAAGCCAGCGGCCGGCGCGCCGCCTTCAACAAAATCGAGCAGCACGGCCACGTAGCCAGGGTCTTGCGCCGCCAGTCGCAGCAGGCTTGGCGCTTGTTCGGGCCATCGCGCATGAATGCGGGCGCAAAGGGGTTCATCCGGGGGCAAGGTTGCGACCGGGGCGGCTTGATGCAGCACGTCGGCGGCTTGCAGCACGGCGCTCAGGCCTTGCACGGTGACCAGATGCAGCACGTCGAACACATCGGCTTCGCTGGCGCCGGCTTCACGCGCCATGCGCAGATGGGTCGCCAGACCGGGCTCGTACAGATGCGTGGCCGAGGCATCCAGCGCCACATAAACCAGTTCCACCATGCGGGGTGTCAACGGCCCGGTTCGCGCCGGATACCCCGCGTAGTCCGCGTAGTGCAACAGAAATGCGGGGTTGGCGCGCAGTAGCGCTTCGGTCCATGGCCGCCAATAGCCGCGTGCGGCGATGAAGCGCGATTTGATGGCGTCCAGGTCGTCTAGTGGGTGCATAGCGTTTGCCCGGTCAGGTATTGGGATTCGGCGCCGGCCACGAAGCGCAGCAGCGGCGATAGCGTGGGGTTCGGCGCCGCCGAGGCGATTTCGACGGCGTTGATGCGGCGTGCGCGCGGCCCCCATTCGCAGGCGAGCGTGGCGATCAGCATGCGCGCGGCGGCGTCGTCGCCCGCGTGTTCCCAATCGGTGTCAGCGGCGCGTGGCAAGAGCAGCGTCAGGCTGCCGGGCGCATCGCCCCCGCCATGGCGGCGGGCGGCGGCCAAGGTGGCGGCCAGACGCCCGCCGGGCGGGCTTGCCAACACGGTGGCGTCGAGTACCGCGCGGTAGCCGTCGCGTACCTCCGTGCCGGATAGCGCCGGCCAGTGGCCATGCACGGTCAAGGACAACGGCGTATCACAGGACGCTTGCGCGATGCTGCTGGGGGCATAGGCTTGGCTGCCGCCAAACACCGACGATCCGCCGTCTACGGACAAGCGGCCGCCCGAGACGAGTGCCGCGTGGTCGCTGGCCAGAAAGGCCAGGGCGCAGGCGATTTCCTCGGGGGCGGCCAATCGGCCCAATGGAATCTTGGCGACCGCGCGCACGGGGTCCAGTCGGCCGGATGCGATCAGTCCGTCGACCAGCTCTGTTTGCACGAATCCGGGACACAGCACGCTGACGCGACGTTCCGGGTGCGCCTGCGCCAAGGCTTGGGTTTGCGCGATCAGTCCGGCCTTGCTGGGGCTATATGCGCCGCGCAACGGAATCGCGCGCAGCCCCGCGCCCGAGGCCACATTGACGATGCGCGCATGCCGCGTCAGCCGTCCGTGCAGGGCGCGCAGCAGCCGTGCCGGCGCGTGCAGGTTCAGGTCCAGCAGCCGCTGCCAGTTGTCATCGGCTTGTTCGACGGCGGGCAGATTGCTGGCGTCCGTCATGCCCGCGTTGTTGATGATGGCGTCCAGCGGCGGCACGTCGTCGGCCAGCGCGTTGATCTGCTCGGGATCGGTCAGGTCCGCGACGCGGGCAAGATGATCACTGCCCGCGTGCTCTGACCGCAGCGCCGTCAGCAGCGCATCAAGCGCTTCCGCATTGCGGTCCACCAGCACGCAGCGCCGTCCCAGTCGTGCCAGCCGCCAGGCCGTGGCGCAGCCGATGCCGCTGGCCGCGCCCGTCAACAGCACCGTTTCCATCAGAGCGTGGTGAACGTGATGCCGCCGTCCACCACCAGCGCCTGCGCCGTGATGAAACGCGCTTCGTCGCTGGCCAGAAACGCAATGCCGCTGGCCACGTCTTCCACCGTGCCCAGCCGTCCCATCGGCGTGCTGGCGATGCGGCGCGCGTCACGTTCGGCGTTGCGGTTGCGCTGGGTGCCTTCGGTTGGCACGGCCGACGGGCAGACGGCGTTGACGCGGATGCCGCGCCCGCCCAGCTCGGCTGCGGCCGCGCGCGTGATGCCCAGCACGCCCGCCTTGATGCCCGAATACACCATCGAACTGGGCGCGGATTTCAGGGCGGCGGTGGACGCCACGTTGACGATGGCGCCGCCGCGTGCCGGGTCCATCGCCTCGGCGGCCGCCTGGATGCCCCAGATGACGGCTTTGAAGCCGATGTCCAGCATGCGGTCCATCGTGTCGGCCTGGATCTCTGCGGCGCTTTGGTAGCGCACCCATGCCGCGTTGTTGACCAGGATGTCAAAGCGCGAGCCATGTTCGGCGGCCTGGCGCACGGCCTGCCCGATGCCTACGCGCGAGGCCACGTTCTGCACCACCGCAAACGCCTTGCCGCCCGCGGCGGTGATGTCGGCGACGGCCGCGTCCACCAGTTCCTGTTTTAAATCGTTGATGCCGACGATGGCGCCGCGCGCGGCAAGCACGCGGGCCGTTGCGCGGCCGATGCCGGCGCCTGCGCCGGTGACGAGCGCGACGCGCCCAGCCAGATCTTGTTGCATGGTTTTTTCCTACACCGATTCAATGAAATCGCGGCCGACTGCGCGCGACAAACCGTTGAACGCCGCATCCAGCTTGCGCACCGCGCGCAGCGCGGGGTGCAAGGGCAGTTCCCAGGTAAAGCCCATGCCGCCGTGCAGGTGGATGGCTTTCTCGATGACGAAGGCGGCGTTGCTGATGGCGCCGGCCAACGCGGGCCGGGTGTCGCGCGGTGCGCCGAATTCGTCGGTGTGCATGGCGCGGCGGATGGCGGCGCTGGACACGTCCTGCACCAAGCGCATGCGGGCCAGCAAGTGGCGCACAGCCTGCTTGGCCGACAGCGGGCGGCCAAATTGCACGCGGGCGGCCAGGTAGGTGGCAGCGGCTTGCAGCGCCCCTTCAGCCGCGCCGTTGGCGAACTCGGCCAGCAGCAAGCGGGCGGCGCGTTGCAGCGCGGCCCATGCGCGCGCATCAAGCCGCGTCAACATCGGCGCGCCCTGCAAGGTCAGCCAGATCTGAGGATGCTCGGGGTCCAGCATGCGCTGTGTCTCCCGCGCCACGTCACGCGCATCCACCAGCGCCGCGCCGTCGCCATCGACCACCAACACCCAATCCGCGGGGCCGTGGTCCAAGCGGGCAAAGCCTTCCTGCAAGCTGCCTTGCCAGGCGATGCCGGCCAGCCGTTCGCCCGCCACCAGGGCAGCCGCGTGCGGCGTACCGGCCAGCGCGCGGGCCAGCAACATCTGTTCGGCCAGCGGCAGGGGCAGTTGCAGCCGGCCCGCCGCGTGCGCGATCGGCAAGGCGAATGCCAGGTCCAGGCCCAGGCCGCCGTCAGCTTCGTCCGCCAGCACGCCGCACAGACCGGCCTGCGCCAGCACGGCGGCCATCTCATGCGGATCGTGGCGCGACAGCGCATCAGTGATGGCCGCGTCGGCGGCTTGCGCAAACTCTTCGGGCCGCAGTTCTTCGCTGCTCATGTCAAATCCTTGGGTAGTTGCATGACGCGCTGCGCAATCACATCCAGCTGCACTTCGGTGGTGCCGGCATAGATGGTCTCGGCGCGCGCGAACAGGTACGCGTGGGTAAAGGCCTGCTGCGCGCGCCGCGCCAAGGGGCTGGAATGCGGCCCTACCTGTGACAGCAGCGATAGCGCCAGGCCGGCAAACGCCTGATGGCATTCAGACCAATACAGCTTGGTCAATGATCCCCGCGCGCCGATGGATTCACCGCGCAGCATGCGATCCACCGTCAGTTCCACCAACCCCTTCAAACCGTCGATCTCGGCAACAAGGTCACCGACGCGGCGTTGCACATAGCCATCGTCCAACGACAGCGCAAGGCGGGCGTCGGATTTGCACGCGGCGAGCAACTGACGCAGCTCGCATTCGAAGCGCCAGGGGCGGTACATGCGGTTGGTGGCGCGTTCGATCGACAGCACGCGGATGGCCGCGTTCCAGCCTTCGTCCGGTGCGCCCAGGCGCGCGCTGTCGGGCACGATCACATCGTCAAAAAAGACTTCGGCGAATGACTCCTTGCCGTCGATCGACTTGATCGGCACCACGCGGATGCCCGGCGTGTCCATCGGCACGGCGAACATCAGCAGCCCCCGGTGCTTGTCCGCCACGGTGCCGGTGCGCGTCAGCAGCAGGCAGTAATGCGCCTTGGCCGCGCCGCTGGTCCAGATTTTCTGACCGTTGATGCGCCAGGTTTCGCCTTCCTGCACGGCCTTCGTGCGCAGCCGCGCCAGGTCCGACCCGGCGTCCGGTTCGGAAAAGCCCTGGCACCAGAACTGCCGCATGGCCAGGATTTCCGGCAGGAAAGCCTGCTTCTGGACGTCGTTGCCAACGGCCATGATGATGGGGCCGGCCAGTTCCTTGCCGATGGAGCTGACGCTTTCCGGCATCGGCAGCGCGCCGATTTCCTTGTTCACCGCCAGATGCTCACGCAGCGTCAGACCGTGGCCGCCATAGGCCTTGGGCCAGGTCATGCCGGCCAGGCCGGCATGATGCATTGCCGCTTCCCAGTCGCTGCTTTCGGCCAGTGTGGCGGCGCGCCAGTTCAGGCTGTCCGCGCGCATGAAATCCGGTAGATGGGCGCGCAGCCAGGTGCGCGCGTGTTGCCGGTAGACCTCGGCGCCCGAAGCGGGGTCGGGAACGATCACCTGTTGTTCAGCGTTCATGCTTGTCCTTGCGGTGCGGGGGCGGCGCGTGGAATCATCAACGCGTCCAGCACCACCACGCCCTGGCCCTGGGGCCTTACCAGAATGGGGTTCATGTCGATGTCGGCAATGTCATCGCGATGGCGGAAGGCAAATTCCGACAGGCGGGCTACGCTGCGTGCCGCCGCCGCGATATCGGCCTTGGCCTGTCCGCGCGCGCCGTCCAGAATCGGAAACATTTTCAACGACCGGATCATCGCCAGCGCCTCGTCTTCAGTGACGGGGGCGGCCTGCACCGCCACGTCGTTCAGCACTTCGGCAAAGATGCCGCCCATGCCCACCATGACGATCGGCCCGAAGACCGGGTCTTGCGATACGCCCGCGATCATCTCCGTGCCGCCGCGCAGCAGGGGCGCCACCAGCACGCCGTCAATGCGGGCGCTGGGCGCGTGGCGCGCCACGTTGGCAAGAATGCGCGCGTGGGCCGCGCGCACGGCTTGCGCATCGGCCACGTCCAGCGCCACGCCGCCGGCCTCGGTTTTGTGCGCCACGTCCTCCGACGCGATCTTCAGCACGACGGGGTAGCCGATGGCGTCAGCGGCGCGCACGGCCGCGTCGGCATCCGTGGCGACCACTTCGCGCGGCACGTCGATGCCCGCGTCACCCAGCGCCTGCTTGGCGTGGAATTCATTCTTGAAGACGATGGGGTCAACGGCGCGAGCGGCCTGCGGCGCCGCCACAGTCTCCGCCTCGCCCTTCCCACGCAGCCGTCCCAGCCGTGCCAACCCCGCCAGGCCCGTCGCCGCGGCGTCGATGCTGCCGAACACGGGGATACCCAGCGCGTTGATCTGTTCGATGGCGTCCGCCGGCCCCTGGCTGATGATCATCAGCAGACGATCGGGGTGGCTCGCGCGTACCTGCGCCAGCGCTTCCAGGTAGATCCCGCGCAGCCGCGTGTTGTACAGCGACAGCGACATGAACAGCAGCAGCGAACTGTCCGACGGGTCTTCCAGCAACGCGGTCAGCATCTTTCCCAGGATGTCCGGCCGGCTCGACATCTGCGCCGACGCGTCGACCGGGTTGCCGGTGCTGGCGGTGGGCACGGCTTCATGGATGCGTTGCTGCGTCAGCGGCGCCAAGGCGGGCAGGGTCATGCCGGCCTCGCTCATGGCGTCGGCCATCATGATGCCAAAGCCACCCGACGCCGCCACCAACGTCACCGCGTCGTTGCGTGGCAGCCGGTTCGGCATCAGCATCGACGCCGCGTGGCCAATGTCGATCAGCGCTTCCACCGAGCGCACGCGCAGCACGCCGTGGCGGCGGAAGACGGCGTCGATGACGGCATCGGATCCGGTCAGCGCGCCGGTGTGCGAGGCGGCCGCCTGCTGGCCTTTTTCAGTGGAGCCGATCTTCAACACGATGACCGGCTTGCCGCGCTGGCGCGCCAGGCGCAGCGCGCTGATCAGCTTGGTGGCGTCGCGGCAGGTTTCCATGCAGCACAGGATGATGTGCGTGTCCGGGTCGTCGGCCAGCGCCGCGATGCCATCCGCCACGTCCACGTCCGCCTCGTTGCCGGTTGCGATGAAGCGGCTGACGCCCATGCCGCGCCGGGCCACGCTTTGCATGGTGTGGCTGCCCACGTTGCCCGACTGCGACACGATGCCCGCGTGCCCAACGGGTGGCATGTGTTCTTCCAATGCGATCGAGAACGAGCCGATCAGGCGGTCGGCCACATTGACCGCGCCCAGGCAGTTCGGCCCCAACACGCGCATGCCATGTTCGCGCGCAATGGCAACCAGCTCGGCTTGCAGCGCGGTGCCGGCAGGGCCTGCTTCCGTGAACCCCGCCGACAGCACGATGGCGGCCTTGGTGCCGCGCGCCGCGCAGTCACGCAAGGCGGCGGGCGTGGCGCTGGCGGGCACCGCCAGAATCGCCAGTTCGGGGGCGGTGGGCGTGTCGCGCACCGAGACGTAGGCGGGCAAGCCCTGGATGACGCCGCCCTTGGGGTTGATGGGATACACGGCGCCGGCATAGCCATGCTTGATCAGCATATGCACGGGCCGGCCGCCGATCTTGGTGACGTCGTCCGACGCGCCCACGATGGCGATGCTGCTTGCCTTGAAAAACGGCGTCAGCCCGGCGCCCGCGGGTTGCGGATTGTGCGCTTGTGCGGTCTGCGCCATGTTCAGCGCCCCTTGAATTGCGGCTGGCGCTTTTCCAGGAAGGCCATGCGCGCCTCGCGGGCATCTTCCGTCTTGGCCAGCGTCATCGTGAAGTCCTGCTCGAAGCGGTAGGCGTCGCGTTGCGGCATCAGGTCAACCATGTTGGCCGCGCGCTTGGCATACAGCACGGCCAGCGGCGCCTTGGATGCGATTTCATGCGCCAGCGCCAGCGCCGTCGGCAGCAACTGGTCAGGCGGCAACACGTCTTCCAGTACGTTGCGGCGCAACAGGTCATGCGCGCTGAGACGCTGGCCGGTGAAGAACATGCGGCGCAGGGTGGAGCGGCCCACCAGCGTGCGCAACATGGACGCGCCGCCCGCCAGGCCGACGTTGATCTCGGGCATGCCGAAGGTGGCGTTGTCCGATGCGTACATGATGTCGCACGCAGCCATCAGCCCCAGCCCCGCGCCCAGCGCCGCGCCATTGACGGCGGCAATCACTGGCTTGGCGCATTCCTTGATGGCGTTGCCGGTTTCGCGGGTGATGCGGTTGTGTTCCAGGAAGTCGCCGGCGATGTCGGCGTTGGGGCGGTCTTTCAAGTCCGCACCAGCGCAAAACACCTTGCCATGCCCGGTCAGCACCGCGCAGCGTATGTCGTCGCGTTCGGATATTTCGTCGAAGATGGCGACGATGCGGCGGCGCATGGCGCGATTCAGTGCGTTGACGGGCGGGCTGTTCAGCGTGACGAGCGCAACGCCTTCATTGACTTCCAGAGTGACGGTGGCCTCGCTCATGCGGTCACCTTGTTGGTCGGGAAAATGGCAAGGGCGCGCAGGGCGCCGGTGGCATGCTGCATGACGTGTCTCCTTGAGTCCGATGGACCGGTCCTGCTGCGTTTCAAGCGCTGGGCGGCCGGCTTTTTTTGGATTATATGGACGGGTATTGGGCAGGATTCAGGCCAAAAATGTTGGTTGTGTTCTGCATGAAAACGGCATATTCCCGTGCGCTTCAAGCCGATACCATGGCTTGGGAAATCGTCCGCCGGACGAGCAGAACAGAGGCGGTCGGCTTATGCAGATTGAGCGTATCGGCACGGTTCGCGCCGCGTTGGGCGAGTGCCCGGTGTGGGACGCGGTGGGCAATGCCTTGTGGATGCTGGACTGCCGCAGCGGGCAGTTGCTGAGGGTGGATCCGGACAGCGGCGCTACTCGTGAATGGACCTTACCCGCGCCGGTGGGTTCGTTCGCGCTGAATCGCGATGACGAAGTCATCGTGGCGCTGAAAGAGACCTTTGCGCTGGTCAGCCTGATCGATGGCACGCTGCGCACGCTGGCGCGCATCGACGACAGCCATCCGCATCTGCGCTTGAACGACGGCGCGCCGCTACCCGATGGCAGTTTTGTGGCCGGCACCATGCACATACACCGGCAAAATGGCGAAGCACCGCTGGGCGGCTTGTATCGCGTGGACACGCAGGGCAATGTCCACCGCATCGCGCAAGGCTTGGGCGTGGTGAACGGCCCGGTCATGCATCCGGACGGGCAGCATTTTCATGTGTGCGATAGCGCGCAGCGCAAGGTGTTTCGGTATCGCATGGATGAGGTGGGTTGCTTGTCATCCCCGGAAGTCTTCGTTGACACCGACGCGTTGAAGTCGGCCCCGGACGGCTGCTGCTTTGATCGCGATGGCGGCTTGTGGACCGCGCTGGTGCATGCGGCAGCCATCGCGCGCTTCGACGCGAACGGCAAGCTGGATCGCCGCATCGAGCTGCCGGCCGCGCATCCGGCGTCGCTCTGTTTTGGCGGCCCCGATCTGTCGGATATCTTTGTCACCACGATCAGCGACAGCGGCCGCCTGACGGCCTCGGGCTCGTTGGATGGTGCCTTGCTGCGCATTCGGGGTGCGGGCGCCGTGGGCGCGCCGCGCGGGCGGTGCCGCATTCGCCCCTGATCACTGCCCCTGATCAGGGGCTTTCAGCCGCGGCCATCTTGTTATACGCCGTGAACCGCAGCGCCGACCCCGACACGTGCGAGGCCACGAAGTCCAGGAACAGCCGGATCTTCACGGGGATCATCGCGGTGTCCAGAATGGTGGCGTACATGCCTTCTTCGAAGGTCGTATTCGTGACGTGGTAATCGGGGAATAGACGCACCAGCGTGCCGCGCGAAATATCGTTGTGCACGGTGTAGTCATCCAGAAGCGCAATGCCTTCGCCCAGCAGCGCCAGTTCCAGCAGCGCAACGCCGTTGTTGGTGACGTGGCGCGGCTTGATCAGCACTTCTTCGATGGCCTCTTCCTGCTTGAAGCGCCAGCAGGTTTGATCGCCCGGCAGCAGATAGGCCAGGCAATCGTGCTGCGCGATATCGGCAGGCAGCGCGGGTGCCGGGCGCTTGGCCAGATACGCGGGCGAGGCCACCAGGAAGCGTTCGCTCTTGAACAGGATGCGCCGCTTCAGGCCCGCTTCCACGGGCGGCGATATACGGAAATCGATGTCGAAGTTGTTGCGGCGCAGGTCGGCCTTGGCCTCGGTCAGCACCAGTTCAATATGGATGTCGGGATACTGTTGGCGGAAGGCGGCAACCAGCGGCGGCAGCACGCCCAGGCCGAACATCATGCGCGAATGCACTCGCAATATGCCCTTGGGCGCGGCGCGGATCTCGGTGATGTTGCGATGCGCCTCGTTGATGTTCCACAAGATGGATTCAAGCTGTTGCGCATATTCCTGGCCGGCTTCGGTCAGCACGACCTGGCGTGTCGAACGCAGCAGCAGCTTTACGTTCAACTCGTTTTCGAACTCGGTGATCATGCGGGATACCGACGTTGCAGACACCCCGAATTGCCGAGCGGTTTCAGAGAAACTCTCGGTCTTGGAGATCGATAGAAAGAGCTCCATCGCGCGCAGCCTGTCCATCATTCCTCCACTTTACGCAGCACAGAACGCCGCATTTTCTGTATTCATCCGATGACTGCCGGCCTCTAGAATTTCCTCAGAACGTCAAGCATTCAATGAGGAGACATTATGGAATTCGGCGTGTTCATTCTGGCGCAGCAGCGAGGTTACCACCAGTCCTCAAAGCAAGTCATCAACAACTCCATCGAACAAACCGTGGTGGCGGAGCAGGCCGGTTTCGACGCCGCCTGGTACGCCGAGCACCACTTCAACAACTACTCCTTGTCGCCGTCGCCACTGATGACGGTGGCGCATGCGGCGGCCAAAACGCACCGCATCCGTCTGGGCACGGCCGTGTGCATCTTGCCGCTGTACCACCCCGCGCGCTTCCTGGCCGAAGTGGGTTTTGTGGACACCGTGTCCAACGGCCGTCTGGACCTGGGCGTGGGCTCGGGCTATCAGGAATTCGAGTTCGAACGCTTTGGCGTGCAGATCGCCGATTCGGGCGCGATCTTCAATGAGTTTCTTGACGTCATCCCCAAGGGCCTCACGCAGAAGATCTTTGAACACGACGGCCAGTTCCTGAAGATTCCGCCCAGCTCGATCGCGGTGCGCTGCCTGCAAGACCCGATGCCGCCGCTATGGATCACGTCGGGCAACCCGGTGACATTGGGCCGTGGCGTGCGCGAAAACCATAACCTGTTCGTCACCGCGCTGCTCAAGGGCAACGACGCCATTGCCGAGCTGCGCGGCCGCCTGGAGAAAGTGGCCGAAGACAATGGCCGCGACCTGGACCGCGATGTGAAGTTCGGCTTCCTGCGCTGTGGCTACGCGTCGGACAACAAGGCCGAGATCGACGCGTACCTGGACTGCGCGCGCTTTCAGCGCCGCATTTCCGAAAGCCTGAAGTTCCGCCGCGCGCAAAGCGACGACGGCTACATGGTCAAGGAAGTGCCGTCGGAAAATGATCCCACGTTCGAGCAGCTGCGCAAGAACCTGCCGGTGGGCTCGGTCAATGAAGTCATCGACAAGATGCTCGAAGAGATCAGCATCCTGCGGCCCAAGCACATTGCCCTGCAGACGCAGTTGGGCGACTTCGACCAGAAGACGATGCTCAAGCAGATCGAACTGTGGGGCGACAAGATCATTCCGGCCATCCGCAAGGAAGTCGGCAGCGCCACGGCCGTTGCCTGAAAGGAGCGCAAGATGCAGATCTATCTGAGCAACGCAGGGGCGATCACGCTGCGCCATCCGTCGGACTTTCGGCGGCTGGACGTGCTGGCCGATCCGCAGCCGCGTGAACGGCTGGAACGCGCCATCGCGCGGGTGGGGCGGCGCGAGGACGAACGCCATGTGCGCCTGTCACCGTCCGTGCTGCGCTTCTTGTCGCAACACGCGGGCGACCCAAAGTGGGAGGCGGATTTTTCCGCCATGGTCGACTACGCGGCCACGCACGGGTGGGTCGATGAGCGCGGCGACATCCGCGCGCACATGGTGTTCAACGAGCATGACCAGGTGGTGTCGGTTGACGACTTCAAGGCGGCGATGCGCTCGTTGCCGGCCGGTATCAGCGCGGTGACGACGGGCGACGGCGAACAGGTGGCAGGAATGATCGTGTCCAGCCTGACGTCGATCTCGGCCGACCCGCCGATGGTGGGATTCTTCGTCCAGCAGACCTCGTCCGCGCGCGAGCCCTTGCTGCGTCATGGCCGCTTCGTGGCCAATGTGCTGGGCGAGGGGCACGAAGCCGTCATGCAGGCGTTCCTGAGTCAGCCGCAGGGCATGGCCCGGTTCGCGCACGGCGGCTGGGAGATGAACGGGCAGGGCACGCCGGTATTGCCGGACGCGCTGGCCAGTATCGAATGCGATATCGTGTGCACCGAAGCGCTGGGGACTCATGACCTGATCGTAGGCAAGATCCGCAAGACGACGTGCCGCGAGGCGCAGCCCGTAATCAATTTCCAATCCGCCACGCATCGGATCGCCCGGGCGCCGCTGCAGTAGGACGGGGGGGCTGCCCGTTAGCGCTGCCAGCAAACGGGCGGCTAGGCGTGGTTCAGTCCAGAACGATGTGGTTTTCCTGGATGACGCGGCCCCAATATTTGCGGTCGGCTTCCAGCTGGGCGTCCAAGGCTTGCGGGCCGCCCGCCTTCTCGGTCTGCCCGTTCGCGACCAGCAGTTTGCGGAAGCTCTCGGACTGAACCGTCTTGATGGCGGCGGCGGAATAGGCCTGGATAACGTCGGCGGGCGTGCCTTTGGGCGCATGCAGCGCGGTCCAATAGCTGGCTTTCAGTTGGGGGTAACCCAGTTCCGTCACCGACGGGACGCCGGGCAGGGCAGGGTCGCGCTGCTCGGTCGTCAGGGCAAGGATCTTCACCGCGCCCGCCTTTTGATGGTCGGCCAGGGCGATGGGCGTCATATAGGAAAGGTCATTGCGGCCGGTGATCAAGTCGATAAGACTGGTCGGCGTGCTCTTGTACGGTACGGCCATCAAGGGAATACCCAGCGTTTTGGACAGGATCAGCCCATAAAGATCCGTCACGCTGCCCGGCCCCAGCGAGCCATAGGTCAGCGCGCGGTTTTCCTTCTTGGCGTAAGCGACCAGGTCCGCAATGGAATTCACGCCCATCGTCGCGGGCACGGTGATGGTCAACGGGCCATCGAACATCATTGCCACGGACTCAAAACTGTCGAACCGGTACTGCAAGCTGGGGCGTAGCAGGATGTTCAGCGACACGGGACCCGAGCCGCCCATCAGCAGCGTGTGGCCGTCGGCGGGGGCGCGCGCAACCTGCGTGGCGCCGATGATGCCGTTGGCGCCCGGCTTGTTTTCCACGACGAACGGCACGCCCAACTGCGCGCTCATGCCTTCGGCCAGCACCCGGGCGAAGTTGTCATTGGGGCCGCCCGCGGCGTAGGGCACGATCAGGGTCACGGGCTTGGGCGCGGCGCGCAGCGGCCGGGCAAGCATCATGAGGGAGCCGGCCGCGATGAAGCCGCGGCGCGTGAGCTTGAACATTGTCTCTCTCCTTGTTCCCCGCCGCCCTGCGTGTCCGTGCCTTCTGCGGGCCGGCTTTGCGTCTTGTCATGGTGGCGGCTTGGGGAGGCTGGCGCTTGGGCGCCAGCCCGGGGTTGTCACAGAAGTCGATGATAATTTTTATCGGCCGTGACGATTACCCCATCTTTACGCAGAACAGTTCTGCGAAGGCAGTCAGAACCCTTCCAGCACCACCTTGCCCTGTGCCTTGCCGCTTTCAATGAAGGCGTGCGCGCGGCGCAGATTTTCGGCGTTGATCTTGCCGTAGTGCTCGCCCAGCGTGGTGCGCAGCGTGCCGTTGTCGATCAGGCGCGCGGCCTGGTTCAGCAATTCGTGCTGGGCAATCATGTCGGACGTCTGGTGCAGCGGCCGGGCAAACATGAATTCCCAATGCAGCGATGCTGACTTGCCCTTGAGCAGGCGCACGTCGATGGCGGCGGGGTCGTCGATCAGCGCAATCTTGCCTTGCGGGGCGATGGCTTCGGCTAGTTGCGCAAAGTGCTTGTCGGTGTGCGTCAGGCCGGCAATATAGCTCACTTGCGGCACGCCGATACGCTTGAGTTCTTCAGTCAGCGGCTTGCTGTGGTCGATGACGTGGTGGGCGCCCAGCTCGCGCACCCAGGCTTGGGTTTCCGGACGCGAGGCGGTGCCGATCACCGTCAGGCCGGTCAGTTGACGCGCCAGTTGCACCAGAATGGACCCCACGCCGCCCGCCGCGCCGACCACCAGCAAGGTGCCCTGGCTGGGAGCGGCGTTGTCCAGCACGCGCAAGCGGTCAAACAGCAACTCCCAGGCGGTGATGGTGGTCAAGGGCAGCGCGGCGGCCTGGGCAAAGTCCAGGCTCTTGGGCATATGGCCGACGATGCGCTCGTCCACCACATGCCGTTCGCTGTTGGCGCCGGGCCGGTTCAACGCGCCCGCGTACCAGACGCGGTCGCCGGGCTGGAACAGGCTGGTCTTGGCGCCCACGGCGCGCACGACGCCCGCCGCGTCCCAGCCGATGATCTCGGGCTTGCCGTCCTTGGGTGCGCGGTTGGCGCGGATCTTCACGTCCACCGGGTTCACCGAGATGGCGTGTACGTCGACCAGCAGGTCGTGGTCACCGGGCACGGGTTCGTCGACGGTGATGTCTTGCAGCGCGTGGGCATGGTCGGCCGGCAGGTTCTTGAAATAGGCGATAGCTTTCATGGGGATGGCTCGTTAGGGGGATGGAAATCAAAGAATGGAGCGGACCACGCCGCCGTCCACGCGCAGCGCCGCGCCATTGGTGGCGCTGGCCTGCGTGGAGCAGGTGTAGACGACCATGTTGGCCACTTCGTCCACGGTGGCCAGGCGGCGCAGCAGCGACGTGGGGCGATGCTGGGCAATGAAGTTGCGCTCCATTTCGTCTTGCGACACGCCTTGCTCCTTGGCCATTTCGGCGAAAAAGTCGGCCACGCCTTCCGAGCGCGTCGGCCCCGGCAGCACGGCGTTGACGGTCACGCCCGTGCCCGCGGTCAGCTCGGCCAGGCCGCGCGACACCGCCAGCATGGCGGTTTTGCTGACGCCGTAGTGGATCATCTCGGCGGGAATCTGCACCCCGGATTCGCTTGATATGAAAACAATGCGGCCCCAGTTGGCGGCGATCATGCGGGGCAGGTAATAGCGTGACAGCCGAATGCCGCTCATGACGTTGATGTCCAGCATGTCCTGCCAGTCGTCGTCGGTGATTTCCGTGAACGACTTCGGGGCGAAGAAGCCGGCGTTGTTGACCAGGATGTCTACGTCGGGGTGGGCAGCGCAGACCGCGGCCGCGCCATCGGCGGTGGCCAGATCAGCCTGGACGGTGGTGACGCTGGCGGTGGGGAATTTCTGCGTGATGGCCGCGGCGGCCTGGGCAAGCTTGTTCGGGCTGCGGCCGTGCAGCACCACTTGGGCGCCGGCTTCAGCCAGGCCAAAGGCGATCGCCAGGCCGATGCCGCCGGACGATCCGGTCACCAGTGCTTTCTTGCCATTCAGTTCGATGTTCATGTGTCAGCTCCAGAAAGGTCGAGAGGGTCTTGAATACGTCGCCATGATTACCCAGTCCGCGCCGCCGAAAAACCGGCTAGCATCGCACTCAGTTTCAATAATTTTTTGAAAATGGGCCTGGCATGGTGCGGTTTGAAGACTTGCGGATCTTTGTGGCGTCGGCCAATCACGGCAGTTTTTCGGGCGCCGCGCGCGAACTTGAGGTGTCGCCGGCGGTGGCCAGCGCCGCGCTCAAGCGCTTGGAACAGACCCTGGACGCGCGCCTGTTCGTGCGGTCCACGCGCAGCCTGCGGCTGACCGCCGACGGCGAGCGTTATCTGGAATACGCCCGCTCGGCCCTTGCCACGCTGGAGGCCGGCAAGAACGCCATGGCGCGCGACAAGACTGCGATATCCGGCACGCTGTCGGTTTCAATTCCGTCCGACCTGGGCCGCCATGTGCTGCTGCCGTGGCTGGACGAGTTCCAGCATCAATATCCGCGCGTGAGCTTCCAGGTGCGCATCAGCGACCGCCTGGCCGACCTGTATCGCCAGCCTGTCGACATCGCCATCCGCTACGGCAAGCCCAGCGATTCCGCGCTGGTGGCTTTGCCGCTGGCCGAACACAACCGCCGCGTGGTCTGCGCGTCGCCCGCCTATCTGGCGCGCCACGGCGTGCCGCAAAAGCCCGATGACCTGCGCGACCACAACTGTCTGTCCTTCGTGCTGGGCGAAACCTTGCACGACCGCTGGGCGTTCGAACACGACGGCGCGGCGATGACCGTTCCGGTCAAGGGCGACCGCGTCGGCGACGACGGCGATCTGGTGCGCCGCTGGGCGCTGGCGGGCAAGGGCGTGGCCTACAAGTCGCGCTACGACGTGTTGCGTGATCTGCGCGCCGGTCGGCTGGTGGCGTTGCTGCCGGACTACGCCACCGAACCATCGCCGCTGTACTTGCTGTGCGTGCACCGCATGCTGCTGTCGCCGGCCGTCAAGCGCATGCGCGAATTCCTGCAAGAGCGCTTTCGGCAGTTTGACGCGGGCTAAGCAGCGGCAACACGCTTAATGCGCCGCATGGTGGCGCGACGCCGCGGCTTTGTTTCTTGCGCGCGTGCGCGCCGCCTTCTTCGCGGCGGCGGAACGCCCGGCCGCACCCTTGGTGGCCGCCGCCTTTTTCGCCGCCGCCGAGCGGTCGGCGGCGGTGCGCCGGCTGGCCGTCTTGCTGGCGTGGTGCGAGAGCGCCGAGCGCGAGGCGGGCTTGGTGCTTTCCTTCTTCAAAGCCTGGGTGGTGGCACGCGAGCGCGTCGCGGACTTGGCGTGCCCGTCATGCGCGGCTTCGGCATCCTTCTTGGCGCGGCGCTTCGTGGCCGCACTGGCGCTTTTCGACGGCGAGGCCTTCACGCCCGCGCGCCTGGCCTTGGACAGTCCGATCGCAATGGCTTGTTTGGTGGAACGCACGCCATGCTTGCCTTCGCGCACGTGTTCGATTTCCTCGCGCACGAATTCGCCGGCCTGCGTGGACGCGGACTTGCCTTCGCGCTTGTCTTGCTTGGCACGCTCCAGGGTTTTTCGTTCAGGCATGGTGATCTCCTTGCTGGGTTGCGGGAGCGGGCTCCGTCGCCAGTCGAGACCACGCGACGGAACTCGTAACACCACAATAGCGCCGCGGCAGTATCCTGTGTGTTCGAATGGATTGCCGGTCGTAAGCGCCGGAACATCGCGTGCAGACCGACAGTTCACGACTCACCCCCTTAGCGGAGACGAGCTATGTCGAATCATGTCTACAAGCAAATCGAACTGGTGGGCTCTTCCACCACCTCAACCGATGACGCCATCGCCAAAGCGATCGAGCGCGCATCCGAAACGCTACGCAACCTGGATTGGTTTGAAGTCACCGAAGTGCGCGGCCATATCAAGGACGGCAAGGTGGCCCATTGGCAGGTCGGTTTGAAGATCGGCATGCGCCTGGAAGGCGACGAGTAATCCCTCGGCTGGTCTTTCTTTGAGCAGCGCTTCCAAGTGCTTGTCGGATAAGAAGTTTTCAGGCTTGTTATCCGACTGTTCATAGGCTTGTCCACATTCCATGGGGACAAGCCTGTTCTTTATCCCCAGCTTGTGCGGCCTCGGTCGGGGGGCGTGGGCCCTCGCGGGTGGGGTGCGCGTTATTGGGCGTTTATTGCCCGCTGCCCCCAAGTGCCTGGCCCATAAGGGTTTTTAGCGACTACCCGCACACTGTCCTCAGCCTTATCCACATTTGGCGGGGACAACTTGGCGTCCCTGAACGCACAGCTGGGTCATTGTTGACCACCCTCTGCAGGTGCTTGATATCAATGACGTTTTCGTACCTGCCCTCAAACTGTCCTCATGCTTTTCCACAGAATGCTGGGACAAATAAACAAGCGCTGCGCGGCGTCGGCAATGGCTGGTTGGACATCCAGCTTTTTCGGGGATAAGTCCGGTCAATCTCATCCAAAAGGATGATTGCGCATGGTTTGATCAGCACGCGCAAGTGCTTGGCGGGACAGGAGATTTTGACTGTGCCCCAAGACTGTCCTCAGCCTTCTCCACAGATGGCGGGGATAAGTTTCAAAGGGACCGCGGAGGTGGGCGACAGTTCGCTTCGCGGATCAAGTCGGGCCACTGCGTGATTCCAGATCCATCGCAGCCGGCCATTTGACCTTTGGCGCCAGACGAAGCGCCAGGTTGTGCGGCGGAACGTCGTTGGGATCGTTGAGTTTTTCGATGGGCGGCAGCGCGTCGGGGCCGTGCTGCATGTAGGTGCGGACGTAATCCCATGAGCTGCCTTCGTCTTGGCATACGGTCAGGGGAAAGCGGGTGATCACCACATTGGTTTTGGGTTTGACGACTGCGATGGACACGCCCCAGGTGATGATTAAGCCCCCTTGTGGGGTAAACGCGCGTCGACGCCAAAATTCGGCATGCAGGTCGTCCCAATCGAAGGAATGCGTGGTGACGCGCCACCGCGTCGGGAAGGTAAGCCAGTTTTGCTTGAACTCGTATATATAGACTTTTCGGCGAAGACGATTGAAGCGGATAGGGCAATCTCTGGGTGGCAATATGGCGGCACCTAGAAGAAAGGCTGGTGCGATGATGACGAATATGATGGCACCGACGTAGAGACCAATCATCGTGGGGTCGAAACCAAAAAAGTTATTTGAAAACAGCATCTTGGTTGACCATGTAAAGAAAATTATGCTTGTTATCAACTGAGCGGTACCCAGCAGCAGAGTTATGTTTCGGCGCGTCGAAACATTGCGCGAAAGTTCCAAATAGGTGCTGCTTTGGCTATTGGTGCTGGCACTTGGGCGTGCTTTTATGCTGATGGGATCGTTGGCAGGCGGGAGGTCAGCCTGCCATCCGGCGCATGGTTGATTAAGAATGGGAGATTTTCTGCTCACGAGTGCTCTTGCCTAGCGCTGGGAATATATTGTCAGGTCCGCATAGTCAGCGGCATCGGAACTCTCGGGCCAGTACTTAATACGCAATGTCGCGGCCTGAACGTCCTGATCGAATAGTTCTAAAAGCAGCGTGCCCGCGATAGTAGGCCGCGACTGAGTGGGCCTATAGGTCGCATTAACGTCTTCGGCGTAATTCGGCCGTTTTTCAACTGGCGATATTTCGCGAAGCTGGGTGCTGTTATGGTGTCCGTTTATCGCCACCTGTTCACCCTTGTAGCTGTGGACGCTCAGATACATTGAATATGCTGAATGGTCCGCATCCCAATACGGCAGTTCGATTCGATACGTAATTGCCTTTCCTGCTATGACGCTGACGCCATCCGTTGAAATTCCGGCAGGGTGGGAAATGTTGACGAAACTAAGGTGAGCCTTCATGCCTAAGATTGCCGCGTTTAGCGCTCCAATGGCGACATCCTTGTCCGCGTTTGCTTGCTTAGCTTTGATGATGTTCTCTTCGATCGTCCTGCGCTCCCGAAGAGGGAGTGATGTCTTGGCAGTGTTCCACCATATCGGGGGCGATTCGTCGTGATTGCCGAAATAGCAACGGCGGGCCCATAGTTCGAGGTCTGTCGATTCTCGGGTTTTGGCATATTGGGATACCGAGTACGCCACGATGCCGAGCGCTATGGCCCATCCAAGCGGGCCGAGCAAGCTAGTAACGCCAGCGGCGGCTGCGTGGGCTGCAAAGTACGCGGTCGCAAGGTGAACGACGTGCGCAATGCCGTGGATAAAGGCAGCCTCCCTATCGCCGTTTTTGAGCGATCGGTTTACCGCGAATCCGCTTTGCATCCCGTCCGCAATGCCGGAGAGGGCCGCTGTTACGCCGCCAAACCGCACAAATCCCTTGCCCAGTTCCAGCGCGTTCAATGCAGTTGCTCCGCCGAGGCCGGCCTTGGTCGCCGCGTTGGCAACTCCCCGTATCCCCACGCCCGTCGCTTCAATACCCACACCCACCACCCCCACCGCGCTTGCCGCCACGCCCGCGACGGCTTCTGGGTAGTGGTCGCCCATCACGCGCTCCAGGTCTTGCAGGCTTCTTGCCAGCCCATCCTGCTGAAAGAACAACGCGCCCATCGATAGCGCCAAATCCAGGTTCGCCATCCCGCGTATTCCGACAAAGGCGGTATGCGCCCGTAGCTTTGCATCCGCAACAGTGGTCCGTAGTTGCCCGGCTATTGCATGTGCCTTGGGTTCCAGGCCGCCAATCCCCACCACCACGCTGCGCCAACCGCCTTCCAGGGTCTCCGCTGTGGCATTGGACATTGCCCTCAGCTTTTCTTTCAGCCCTTCAGCGGTATCCGCCACCCAGAACGTGGCTTTGAATATCTGGTTCTGCGCCGGACCCGGCAGGGTCAGCATGCCGCTGAATATCAGCGCGCGGGCCTTCTTGCCGGCTTCTTTCGCTGCCGTGTCATATTCCTGGCGCATCTGCTGGGTGAGTAATTCCTGATACTCGCCCAACGTCAGTTCGATCTGAACTTGCAGCATCTGGACGCGCTCGCATAGCAGCAGGGCGGCTTGATGCACCGTGGCGGCCACGGGTAGAAGCTGTTCTTGCGCCCGTGCGTCCATCGTCAACATTGCGTTGATCATTGCGCCTTGCAGTTGGCCGACCGCGTCTCTCACGCTGCTGCGTAGGTACATCTCGCCTTCTTGCGAGGCCATCACGTCTTTGATTGCGGCATACAGCTTGCCGGAATCATTCGCTTTAAAGCCTTCCGTAAAAGTGGGGCGCAGGCCTTCAAGCAGGGGGGCATTCTTGGCCAGTAGCGCGTGGTACAGAATGCTGTCGGGGTTCTCCAGCAAGGCTTTCCATAACTGCTGCGTGGGGCCCAGTGCCGCGCCGTCGACCGGGGGCGCGTCGCTAGGACCGCCATCCAGGCAAGCCGCCACCATCTTGGTATACGCCGCGGCGGAATACGGATCGCTTGCCGAGTAGTCGTAGCGCGCAATGCGCAACCAGGCTAGAGATTGCAGCCCACTCACGTAGCGGTTGGCCATTACGTCGATCAAGGTTTGCCGGCGTTGCCATTCCTTGTCGTGGGCGTCCTGAAACTGCTTGCGGCGTGGCTCGCTGTAACGTTGTTCCAGACGCTCGTGATAATTGGCCGTGATGCGCTTGGCAGCAGTTTCCGTTGCGCGCGGCACATCAACAGGCGGCAAGTATGAGCGCGTGCCCAGCACCGGATGGTCGTTATGTTGCCGACGGTATTCGATGTCTTTGTCGACTTCCTGCACCGCTTGCGTCCGCGCCCAGGTCTTCTCAAGCTCTCTGATCTGCAACAGCGCCGCCGAGGTGAACAGCAGATACTGCCGCTCTGCATTCCCCGCCCAGGCCAACCGCTCGTTAATCAGCATGTGCCGCTGCTGGTTGAATTCCAGCACGGCGCCCACGGGGTCAGGCAAGGCCAACACTGGTACGCCTTGCGGCAGCCCCTGAGTCTTGGCGATATCGTCGACGTAGTCATTCAACGGCACGAACCGATGAGTGCGCAGCCGTACTGCATGCCGGCTGCCAAAATCCACCCCGTCGTAGCGGTATTCCCACACGTGATCAGTCAGGAATCCATCCGCGAACTTCAAGCCATGCAGTATTTCCTGCGGCGTCTTGCGCAGCGTTGTCAGATCGACTTTCAAGAACCGCGCGGACGGCGCGCGTTGTGCTTTGTAATCGTCCAGCACCGGCTGGGGCCACCGGTCTTGCGAGAAGGCGATCCACGCTTCCTTATAGACCTTGGTGTCAATATGAATGAACGAAGCGCGCACGTCATGCCCTTCGCTTGTGCAAGCCTGGGACAGCGGCTTTGGCCTGCCTTTCGGCATTCGGTAGGGGTCATATTGGCGCATATGCCCGTCGGCAGTGACTTGGTACGCATGCCAGATCTCTTGATCCAGCAGTACATACACATAGCCTTCGCGCAGCACGCGGTATTTGCCCGGCTGCAGATCAATGCGTACGCGGTCTTGTTCAGGATCAAAGGGTGTCGCCGACGTCGGCGGCAAGGGCGCATCCCGTAGCAGCAAGATCGGCATGCCGCCGCGCTCGCAGGCACGGCAGGTATCTATCGGCACCGCCGACGTTTCCTGAAGCGCCAGTCGAATTTGATTGGTGAACGAATCTGCGTGCGAACCCATGAGGCAACTCCCCGTATTGGCCGAGAGGTGAAGACGGTTGCGCCGCTCGGCGTTGCCGTTGAGTACCCAGGCAGGCGCGCGGCGCATCTGAGCCAGAAACGCGCGCGCCTACCCAATACGAGCTAATGCAATATCCATGCCATGTGACGGGCGTCGAGAAATAGTTCAACCATATCAATGGCTTGCGAGAGAATTGGCAGGGCTGAAGAGTCGTGGATTGCGCGACGCGTCTTGCAAACACATGTTTTCGACGAGAAATCGGGCCAGATCTGACCCGATTGAAAATAAGCCGATATTTATCAATGGCTTAGATCGAGCCAGATTTGGCCCGATCGGGTCAAATCTGGCCCAGTGCGTTATGAAAGCCGGAAATCGCCATAAAAAAGCCCCCCGACGTATCGGGGGGCTTGATCGCCCGGAGGTAGATCGGGCGATCGGCGCCGGCGGGTTTTGACCCTGCCGGCGGCGGCGGCGATCAGCAGTTCACAATCAGCGCTGCACAATCAGGTGCTCATCTTCTTGACCCAGTCGACGTAGCGGTCGACCCAGCCTTGCAGGAACTTGCGTGTGCCTTCATTGGTGATGGTGTATTGGTCGTCGACCAGGCCATCGGAATACTGCAGGAAGACTTCAGGCGTGGTCAGCGCGTTGGCGCCTTCGGCGGCCAGGATGTTGCGCAGGTGCTGTTGCATCATCGCGGTGCCGGCGGCGCTGGGGGACGCGCCCACGATGCCGACGGCCTTGCCCGGCCAGGAATTCTGGCCCCACGGGCGCGAGCCCCAATCGATGGCGTTCTTGATGGCGGCGGGCACCGAGCGGTTGTGCTCAGGGGATACGAAAAGAATGCCTTGCGCGTCGGCGATCTGCTGCTTGAGCTTGGCGGCGGGGGCGGGCAGGTTGTTTTCGTTGTCCTGGTTGTACAGGGGGATGTCGCCCAGGCTCACATACTCGAATTTGAAGTCCGCGGGAACCAACTTTTCAAGCGCTCGGGCCAATCGCAAATTGATCGAGGCGGCGCGCAGGCTGCCGACAAAAACCGCAATCTTGTATGTGCTCATGGGCAAATGCTCCGGCGGAAAAAAGGTAGGGTCAGTGTAGACCTGGTGCGCGATGCGCTCAATCATCAAGCGCGTGATGTCTTGATGCGAGATGTGTCATTGTGCACCCGTCATGCCATCAAGCTGACGTGCGCCGACACCACGCGCCAACCCACGGGGGTACGCATCCAGGTCTGGCTTTGGCGACCGATGCGGTCGCTGCCTTCGCGCTGGAATTCAATATTGGTGGTGGCGAAGTCGGTGCCGTAGGTGGTGATGGCGGTGCGCAGGACGCGGCGGGCCAATCCTTGCGGTGAACGGCCCGCGCGGAATTCGCGGATGGCGTCATAGCCGTAGAGGTTTTCACTGGCGCCGTAGCGCAGCGTGTGGGGGCTGTTCCAGAACAGCGTGTCCAGCTCCTCGACGTCATTCGTGACCAATGCCGTTTCGTAGCGCTCGAAGGCGGTGGTGACCTCGGCGACGACGTCGGGCAGGTTGATGTCCATAAGCTTTCTCCGAATGCACCGATGTGGTGCGTTAAGTAGGGGTAATCACCAATATGGTGTGTGCTGCGGTGCGCAAAACCTCGGGCGTTGCGCCATGTCTTCATTCACGCCTGGGAAATGCTGCGCCGCAAGGCTGGCACGCGGATTGCTAGGGTTAACACTGCATAACAAGCTGCACCGTTGCTCAGGAGTTCCGTCATGTCCAGTTCCGCTGTTTCTGCCCCGGTCACCATGCTGGTTACCCGTCACATTGCGCCCGAACGCTATAGCGATTTTTTGTCCTGGATGCGCCAGGGCGAAATCCTGGCGGCGGGGTTCCCCGGCTTCTTGGGGTCGGGTGTGCTGCAACCGCCTGAAGGGGGTGACGAGTACCAGATCGTGCTGCGCTTTACCGACGAGGCCAGCCTGTTGCGCTGGGAAAAGTCCTTGCCGCGCCGCATGTGGCTGGAACGCGGCGCGAATCTGGTGCGCGCGAGCCATGAGCACCGCGTCAGCGGAACGGAGGGCTGGTTCGCACCCAAGGCGGCCAGCGCGCCGCCACGCTGGAAGCAGGCCGTAAGCATCTGGCTGGCCTATTTTCCGGTGCTGCTGGTGTTTTCGATTCTGGTCAGCGAACACTTGAACATGCTGCCGGTGTTCTGGCGCGTGCTGATCACGAGTGTGATATTGACACCCATCATGGTGTTCATCTGCATCCCGGTCATATCGCGCGTGTTGCAGCGCTGGTTGCGGGCGGGGTGAGCGTGGGCGCGAAACCCGGGGTATGAGCCTGACACCGTAGCGCCGGGGCATGAACCCCGGCCTTCCATAACGCCGCGCCTTCATGCCGCCTTGGCATGCCGCGTGGAGTACAGGCGGTGCAGCGTGATCTTACGCACGGCGGTCTGGCTGTCATGGATATGCGCCTGCAGCAGTTGCGCGGCAACGGCGCCGTCACGCGCGAGCACTGCGCGCAAGATTGCGCCGTGTTCTTCGTAAGTATTGTCGATGCGGTCCTGCAGCGTGAAGTCCAGCCGGCGCACGATGCGGATGCGTTCGGTGGCGGCGCGATGCACGCGCGAGATTTCCGGGTTGCCGGCGGCCGCCACCAGGTCGATATGGAAGCGTTCGTCCAGGTCGGCCAGCCATTCGCCATCGTTGGAACGTTCGCTTGGGCTGACCAGCCAGGTGTCTGCCAGCGCTTGCAGCGCGCGCAGCGGATCGGGCAGTTGCCCAGGAGCGCACAAGGCATGGACGGACGCGATTTCCAGCACGCTGCGCAGTTCGTAGAAATGGTCCAGCGTGTTGAAGTCCAGCGGCTTGACCAGCCAGCCGTTGCGCTGTCGAACTTCCAGATAGCCTTCGCGTTCCAGCCGGAACAGCGCTTCGCGCACCGGGGTGCGACTGACCTGCAGCCGTTCCGCGATTTCGGTTTCAGTGAAGCGGTCGCCCGGCGCCAGCCGGAAGTCCAGGATGTCGCGTTTCAAAGCCCCGTAGGCCGTGTCGGCCAGGGTGCGCGGCATGTCGATGGCAGCGAAAGCAGTTTCCATAACGGGGCCTTGATTGCGAAAAGGTATGGGGCGGTCGGGCGTAGTCGAAGGCGGGCGGGGTGGCTGGGGTGGCTATGCGTCGGTAAGCGTCAGACTGTCCGGACCTGCGCCGCGCCGGCCTGTTCCAGCGCGTAGGCGGCGGCCAGGCAATCGGCTTCGCGCCAGGGCGCGCCGATCAGTTGCACGCCTAGCGGCAGGTGGCCGTCCTGCTCGGCTTCGGGCCAGGTGGGCGCGGTGCACACGGGCAGGCCGATGCATGAAATGGGCTGCGTCAACAGCCCCATGCTGGCGCGCGCCGGCAGTTCCTTGCCCGCCAGCGTCAGCCAGTCGGTGCCGATGGGCGTGGCGGATACGGGCGTGGCGGGCGCGATCAGCACGTCGTACTGATCGAACAGCGCCAAGGCCTCGCGGTAGACGCGGTGGCGGATGCGTTGCGCCTGCTGCACCCAGGCCGCGGGCACCAGGCTGCCGGCCACGAGGCGGTCGCGGGAATAGGGTTCGTAGTAGTCGTAGTGGGTGACCAGCTTGCGCCGATGCAAGGCGCCGCCTTCGGCCGCCGTGATGATGAAGGCGGCGGCGCGGGCTTGCGTGGCGCCGGGCAGTTCTACGATGGCGGTGGCGTCCAGGGCGCGCGCGGCGATCTCGACGGCACGGCGCGCGGCGGGGCCGGCCCAATCGTTGAAGTAGCCGCCCAGGACCGCCACGCGCAGCTTGCGCGCGCCGGCCGCAAGCGCGGGTAGCACGGGTTCGGCGGCGTGTTGCGCGCAGGCGGCGTCGTCGGCGTCCGGCCCTTGCAGCGCATCGTAGGCGGCGGCCAGGTCGCTGGCGCTGGCCGCGAACGGCCCCAGGTGATCCAGGCTGCCCACGAACGGAAAGGAACCGGTGCGGGGCAGGCGGCCATAGGTCGGCTTCAAGCCAAAGACGCCGCACAGGGACGCCGGCACCCGGATCGACCCGTTGGTGTCGGACCCCAAGGTCAGCGGCACCAGTCCGCCCGCGACGGCGGCCGCGCTGCCGCCGGACGAGCCTCCCGCGACCCGGGTGACGTCATGCGGGTTGCGGCAGGGGCCGTAGTGCGTGTTTTCGGTGGTGAAGCCGTACGCGTGTTCGTCCATGTTCAAGGCGCCGACCAGCACCGCGCCGGCCTCGCGCAAGCGCGTGACCAGGCGGGCGTCGTGGCGGGCGGGCGGGTTGGCGGCATTGACGCGGCCCCCCGCCAAGGTGACTTCGTCGGCGATGTCGAACAGGTTCTTGACGGCGTAGGGCACGCCGGCCAGCGGCGGCAGCGCTTCGCCACGGGCGCGGCGCGCGTCGATGGCGGCGGCTTCCTGACGCGCGCGCGCTTCGGTGATGGCGGTAAAACAGTTGTAGCGGGCGTCGCGTTCGCGGATGCGCGCCAAGGTGGCGTCCAGCACCGCGACGGCGCTGCGCTCGCCGCTGGCAACCTGGCGGGCGATGTCGGTGGCGGGGCCGCTCATGGACGGAACACCGATGCGGATTCCAGTTCCACGGGCAGCGGCTCGTCGACAAAGCTTGCCGCAATGTCGTGGATGCGCGCGAACTGCTGCACGACTTCCACCGTGGTGGATTCGCGCAAGGCATAGCCCGACAGCGCCAAGGCGCTACGCACGTATTGATCGATGGTTTCCTGGGTCATGGCGGAGGCTCCCGATAGATGCTGGTTTGACCTACTTGCGCACTTCGCGCTGGAAAATTTCCAGGCTCAGTTTCTTCATCTGGATGAAGCTGGGTTCAGACAAGGTTTCCACGGTGCGTGGGCGGGCGTCGGTGTAGTCCAGAATTTCAGCCACGCGTGTGGGCCGCTTGGTCAAGAGCAGCACCTGGTCGGCCAGGTACACGGCTTCTTCCAGGTCATGCGACACCAGCAGCATCGTCGTGCCGGTCTGCAAAAATACCTCTTGCAGCTTTTCGCGGATGAACAGCGTCATCTCGAAGTCCAGCGCCGAAAACGGTTCGTCCAGGAACAGCACCTCGGGTCCGGGTGCAAGCGCGCGCATGATGGACGCCGTCTGCTGCTGCCCGCCCGACAGTTCATACGGGTAGCGTTTCAGGTCGAACTTGACGTCGAACGAGGCCACCAGCTCTTCCACGCGCGCATCCACTTCGGCCTTGCTGCGGCCTTCCAGCCGCAGCGGGTAGGCGATGTTGTCGATGGTGCGCAGCCACGGGAACATGGCTTCGCGGTAGTTCTGGAACACGTAGCCGATCTTCGTTTGCGCCAGCGATTTGCCATCGAACAGGATCTCGCCCGCATCAATGGGAATCAGGCCCGCGATCATGTTGATCAGCGTGGACTTGCCGCAGCCGTTGGGGCCGAACACCGAAACGATCTTGCCCTTGGGGATGTCCAGGTTGAAGTCTTCATACAGCGGCCAGCCCGCGAAATACTTGGTCAGGCCACGGATGGTGATGTGCGTGCCCAAGGGGCCGGGCGCAAATGGCGCGGCAGCGGGGGCGGGGGCGATGATGGGATTGATGACGGTAGACATTTATCGGCCGCTCCAATGGACCACGCGCTTTTCCAGCACAAGAAAAAGAATGTTCAGCACATAGCCCAGCGCGCCCGCCGCCAGGATGGACGCATACATCTCGCGCACGTTCAGCACCTGCTGCGAATTGATGATGCGATTGCCCAGCCCACTGTCGGACCCGATGAACATTTCGGCCACGATCACGATCACCAGCGCCATCGACACACCGCTGCGCAAGCCGACGAACGTGGGTTGCAGGCTTTCCCAGATCAGCACGTCCTTGAAGATCTGCCAGCGCGATGCGCCCATCACGCGGGCCGCCATTACGCGCTGCTTGCGCGCGTTGATGACGCCATAGGCGCTGTTGAACAGAATCACCAGCACGGCAGCGAACGCCGCGATGGCGATCTTGTTCATGTCGGTGACGCCGAAGATCATCAGGAACAGCGGGATCAGCGCGGACGACGGCGTGGAGCGGAAGAAGTCCACCAGGAACTCCACGCTGCGATACGCTTTTTCATTGCTGCCCAGGAGCACGCCCAGCGGCACGCCGATGACGCCGGCAATGACGAAGGCTTGCAGCGTGCGGTTCAGGGACGACAGGAAATCCCACAGCAGCGGGCCGCCCGCCAGACCCTTCACCAAGGCCACGATAGTGGCGCTGGGGGTGGGCAACAGCACGGGGCTGACCAGTTGCAGCCGCACAACCAGGTCCCAGATGACGAAGAGCGCCAGGGGCCCGATCAGCGGCAGGAAGCGCGACGCATCGAACTTGCGCGGCGGCGACTTGGCGGGAGCAGCCGCGCCAGCAGGGGCGGCGGGCGTGGCAGACGTTGTTGCTGTCATGGATCAGCCCTTGTAAAGCATGCTCGACACGTCGACCTTTTGCGCAAAGATGCCCTTGTCGGTGAACAGGTCGAAGAATTTCTGGAAGTACTGGATGTCGCTTGCCGTGAACTCGTTGTAGAGCGTGTAGGCGGCCAGCGGCACTTCTTCGGTCATGGGGCCTTCGATGGCGGTGTAGCCCTTCATGAAGGGGCGCGCCTCGGCCGGCTTGGTGCGGATCAGTTCAATGCCGCGCGCATAGGCCGCGATGAATTTCTTGCTTTCTTCCGGATGCTTTTTCAGGAAGGCGGTGGTCAGCGAGGCCGAGCCGCCGAACCACGGCGCCATGGGATCGCCCAATACGTACTTGGCGATGACGCCGGTTTCCAGCACGCGCGTGGTGCCGTTCAGGCGGCCCACCGTGCCCGTGGGTTCCAGCGTGTAGCACGCATCCAACTGGCCGGCGGCAACCGCGGCTACGTGCTGGCTGATTGCCAACTCGACCACGGTTGCCCCGGTTGCGCCGGCGCGCTCCAGTACTGCTTTGGCCAGCGTGGCGTTCTGGATGCCGGGTCCAGATCCGACCTTTTTCCCCTTGAGGTCTGCTATGGATTTGATGGGACTGTCTTTCGCGACGATGAACTCATCCAGCACGTTCTTGGCGTTGCTGGGGTTGGACGCAAAAATCTTGAACAGGCCGGGCGAGGCGATTTCGCCGATGGCCAGATTGGCCGATCCCGTGCCGTTGGCGCTGCCGTCCGCGCGGCCGGCCAGCATGGCTTCCATGACCTGCTGCGCGCCGGCGAACTTCAGCGGCTCGACATTCAGGCCGGCTTCCTTGAAATAGCCTTTTTCAACCGCGGCGTAGAACGGCAGGCCGGCGGCAACGGGCCAGAAGCCGATACGGATTACCGGACCCGACTGCGCGCGCACCAGCGCGGGCGCGGCCAGCGTCGCGGCGCCCATGGCGGCGCCCTGGATCAGGCGGCGGCGGGTGGCGTTGAAAGCAAAGGGCGCATTGCGGTTGATCATGAGGGCTCCTGGAGGGCTTGCATGGATTTGGGTCTGAGGCCTGTCTTGTAGACAAGCTTGCATACCAGTCATCAAGCAAAACCCGTGCCAGGTTTGCGCGTGGGGCTTTTCCTTGGAGTTCTCCCGGGCTTTTCGTGCGGCGGAGCCCGCCCGAGCTTCGGGCTGGTGCCTTGCGTGAACCAATTTGGTGCATGGCGCACCATTTAAGGGGACGTATCGCGGGTCGACGTAGTCTGGCCGCTCAGCGAGCCACTCGCCGCCCAATCAGCCGACCTATCAGCCGACCTATCAGCCGACCAGCCGGTTCACCAGCGGCTCGCCGCCAGCGCGTCATACGTGGCGGTGTGACGGGCATCCGCCACGGGCGTGGCGGAATGGCGCACCACCGTCAGGTTCAGGCCCAGCGCGCGCAGCAAGGCGCCAATGCGCTGGCCGATGGCGCCCCAGCCCACCACTACCGCGTGCTGTCCCGCCAGATCACGCGCCGCGCGGCCGATCCTGCCGAGTTCGGCCACCCGGACGAAATAGCGGAGTTGTCGAAGTTCCATGGATAGGGGGAGGGAAGAGAGCTTGCCGGATAGTAGCGGCGAGCCCTTGATATTGCGCGGATTCCATCGGGAAAGCCGTTCAAAAAAGTGTCAGGTATCTGACTTAGGGCTGAATATCAAACGAAAATTGTTTACACTCGCATCCTCAAAACTGAAGTCGGAACGGCCCGCCGCGGGGGCGGACACCGTTCGAGTCACGGGAGAAAGTCGATGCGCAAGTTGTTGTTGGGAGCGGTGCTGGCCGCGGCGGTATTTGGAGGAACGGCCCACGCGGCGGCAGAGCCTCGCGCCGTGGTCGCCACCTATTCGGACCTGGCGCTGGCGGGCTATGAAGACTCGCTGACCGCCGCCAAGACGCTGCGCACGGCCATCAATGCACTGATCGCCAAGCCCAGCCCCGACACGCTGAAGGCCGCGCGCGAAGCCTGGCTGGCGGCCCGCGTGCCCTACCAGCAAACCGAAGCCTATCGCTTCGGCAACCCCATCGTTGACGACTGGGAAGGCCGCGTAAACGCCTGGCCGCTGGACGAGGGCCTGATCGACTATGTCGACGCTTCGTACGGCACCGAAAACGACGAAAACGCCTTCTACGCCGTCAACGTCATCGCCAATTCAAAGATCTCGGTGGGCGGCAAGACGGTGGACGTCAGCAAGATCACGCCGCAACTGCTGTCTGAAGTGCTGCACGAAGCCGACGGCAACGAAGCCAACGTGGCCACGGGCTATCACGCCATCGAATTCCTGCTGTGGGGCCAAGACCTGAACGGCTCCGGCCCCGCGCCGGCCGATCGCAAGGGCACGCCGCAAGAGCGCCATTCCGGCGACCGCCCGCACACGGATTTCGACCCCAAGCAATGCACGGGCGGCCACTGCGAACGCCGCATTGAATTCCTGAAGGCCGTGACGGATCTGCTGGTGACCGACCTGGAAGAAATGGTGGGCAACTGGAAGAAGGACGGCGCCGCGCGCAAGGCCGTCGAAGAAGATCCCAAGGCAGGGCTGATCGCCATGCTGACCGGTCTGGGCAGCCTGTCGTACGGCGAACTGGCCGGCGAACGCATGAAGCTGGGCCTGATGCTGCATGACCCCGAAGAAGAGCACGACTGCTTCTCGGACAACACCCACAACTCGCACTACTACGACCAGATCGGCATCCGCAATGTCTACCTGGGCGCCTACACCCGCATCGACGGCAAAGAGGTCAAGGGCGCAAGCTTGTCCGAACTGGTCAAGGCTCGCGATCCGAAGCTGGATGCCGAAGTGCGCGCCAAGCTGGACGCCACCGTGGCCGCCATGCAGGCCATGAAGACCCGCGCTGAAACGGTCGAAACCTACGACCAGATGATTGCGGATGGCAACAAGGAAGGCAACGCCGTGGTGCAAGCCGCCATTGACCGCCTGGTGGACCAAACCCGCAGCCTGGAGCGCGTGATCACGCTGCTTGAGCTGGGCAAGGTGGCCATCGAAGGTTCCGACAGCCTGGACAAACCTGACGCCGTATTCAAGTGAAACTCGTACTAGCCGCCGTACTGGCGGCGTCGGCTCATGCCGGCGCCGCCGCCACTGAAGTGACTGCCGGGCGTGATGACCTTACGCCCGAAGACCAAAAGCGCGTCACCGCCATCACCGCGCCCACGCGCGATTTTTCAAAGGTCGAATCCTTTGAAACCATGCAGGCGGGCGCCGCGACCACCAACAAGCTGATCAACGCCGATATCTTTTCCCAGCCCTCGGCCAATATGAGCTTCGAGGGCCGTCAGGAATTCCAGGTTGGCAATGGCCTGTTCCGCAAGGACTGGGTGTCGGCGCCTGCCTCGACGCAGGCCTCCGATGGCCTGGGCCCGCTATTCAACGCACGCTCTTGCCAGGCCTGTCATACCAAGGACGGGCGCGGCACGGTGCCCGGCTTCGATCCTTTGGAACGCACGGACGCCGTGGCGCTGCTGTTGCGCCTGGCCATACCGCGCGGCCCCGACCGTGGCCATCCCAAGCTGGCGCCGGGCGAAATCGCCGAACTGCCCGAACCCGTCTACGGCGTGCAGTTGCAGAACTTCGCCGTAGCGGGGTTGCCCGCCGAAGGCCGCATGGAGATCGAATACGAGCCCATCCCGGTGGCGCTGAATGGCGGCGAAACCGCCACGCTGATGAAGCCCACCTACCGTATCGAGAACCTTGGCTACGGCCCGATGCGCGCCGACACGCAGATCTCGCCCCGCCTGGCGCCGCCGATGATCGGCCTGGGCTTGCTGGAATCCATCCACGAAGCCGACATCCTGGCCAACGTGGGGGCGGACAAGCGCGATGGCATTGTCGGCAAGCCCAACTGGGTGACCGATGCGCGCACCGGCAAACGCGCGCTGGGGCGCTTCAACCTGAAGGCCGGCCAACCCACTGTGGAACAGCAGAGCGCCGCGGCGTTCTCCAACGACATGGGCTTGTCCACGCCGATGTTTCCCAAGCATTCGGGTGATTGCACGCCCGCGCAGAAGCAATGCCTGGACATGCCGCACGGGGCGCAGCCGCGCTTTGGCCCGGAAGAAGTGCCGGCCAAGCTGATGGACTTCGTCACCACCTATGCCACCAACCTGGCCGTGCCGCAGCGCCGCGACGCGGACGACGCGCGCGTGCTGGCGGGCAAGAAGCTGTTCTACGAAGCCAACTGTGTGGCGTGCCACGTGCCCAAGTACGTGACGAGCCGCAACGCCAAGCAGCCGGAGCATCGCTTTCAGTTGATCTGGCCCTACACCGACCTGCTGGTGCACGACATGGGTGATGACCTGGCCGATGGTGTGTCCGACGGGCAGGCCAATGGCCGCGAGTGGCGCACGCCGCCGCTGTGGGGCATCGGCCTGACCAAGACCGTGAACCCGTCTGCCACCTGGCTGCACGACGGACGCGCGCGCACCTTGCTGGAAGCCGTGCTGTGGCATGGCGGCGCGGGCAAGGCCTCGCGCGACCGCGTGGTGGCGATGACGCCTGACGAGCGCGCCGATCTGATCCGTTTCCTGGAGTCGCTGTAAATGGCCCGATACGCCGTGATGACCGAATTCAAGCCTGCCGTGTTCAAGCCTTTCGGGTTCAAGCGGGCGGTGTTCAGGCATGGGGTGTTCAAACATGCCGTGGCTACCGTGCTGGTGGCGGCGGCTTCGTTGATCGCATCAACGGCCGTTCAAGCCCAGTCGCACGCCACGTTGCCGGCGGACCTGGGCGAACGGCTGGCGCGCGATTACGCGCGTCCGGCCGTGGGCAAGATGGTGGATGCCGCCGCCGCGTTGGACGGCGCGCTGGGTGGCTGGTGCGCCAAGCCGGATGCGGCGGGCGCGGCGCGTGTGGGCGAGGCATTCTCGCAGTTGGCGCTGGCCTGGTCGGGCGTGGAGATTCTGCGCTTCGGGCCGTTGGTGCAGGCCAACCGCTTTGAACGGCTGGCCTTCTGGCCCGACACCCGAGGCGTGATGCCCCGGCAAGTGCAGCAACTGATTGCTGCCAAGGATGACGCCTTGCTGGCGCCCGGCGCGCTGGCCGGCCGCAGCGTGGCGGTGCAGGGCCTGCCCGCCTTGGAATACGTGTTGTACGGCGACCCGGGTTTGCTGAAGGAAGGCAAGCAAAGCGCCACGCCCACCTTCGCCTACGCATGCGGCTATGCGCGCGCGCTTGCCGCCAACGTCACCACGATATCGCGCGATGTGGCGCAGGCCTGGAGCGCGCAGGGCGATTTTGGCCGCCAGTTCGCCAAGCCGCAGCCAGCCAACGACCTGTACCGCAATCCGCAGGAAGTGGCGGCCGAAGCCATGAAGGCCTTGTCGACCGGCCTGCAGTTTGCGCGCGACGTGAAGATCTTGCCGGTGCTGGGCGAATCGCCCGATGCGGCGCGGCCCAAGCGCGCGGCATTTTGGCGCAGCGGGCTGTCTACAAGCCTGTTGGCCGCGAACCTGGATGGCCTGAAGGCGTTCTACCAGGCTGGCGCCTACCCCTTGCCGGCGGGCGAGGAGTGGATGGACGGCTCGGTGCGCGGCGAATTGCAGGCCGCCGCGCAAACCGTGCAAGCCGTGCCGGCGCCGCTGGATGCGGCGCTGCAAGATGAAGAGGGCCGCCGTCTGTTGCTGTTGGCTTCCCTGACCATCAAGAACGCCAAGGACATCGTCGACCAGAATCTGGCGCCCGCCCTGGGCGTCACCATTGGATTCAATGCGCTTGATGGTGATTGACCGCCGCCGCTTCCTGTCTATGGCCGTGGCGCTGGGCTTGTCGCCCACCGCCGCGCGGGCCGCGTTGCCGGCCGACGGCGGCCCGCTTTACCTGAGCGCGCGCAAGCGCGGTGGGCGTGACGAAGCCGTGCTGCTGGACGAGGCCGGGCACGACCGTCTGGTGGTGCCGATGCCCGCGCGTGGCCACAGTTTTGCCATAGATGCCGCGAGCCAGCGCGCCGTGGCGTTCGGCCGCCAGCCGGGGTTTTTTGCCGTGGCGTTTTCGCTGCGCGAGGGCGGTGAACCCCAGGCGCTGCCGGTGCCAGACGAACGCCACTTCTTCGGCCACGGCGCGTTCGTGGAGGGCGGACGGCTGCTCATCTCCACGGAAAACGACTTCGAGGCCGGGCGCGGCGTGCTGGGCATCTACGATGCCTCGCCGGGCGGGGCGTGGCGGCGCGTCGGTGAATTCGATTCCGGCGGCATCGGCCCGCATGAAGTGGTGCTGATGCCCGATGGCAAGACGTTGTGCGTGGCCAACGGCGGCATCCTGACGCATCCCGACTACGGCAAGCTGGAACTCAATCTGGACACGATGCGGCCGTCGCTGGCCTACATCGATGCTGCCAGTGGCCAACTGCTGGAAAAGGTGGAGCTGGCGCCCGCGCTGCATCGCTTGTCGATCCGGCATCTGGCGCTGGCGGGCGACGGTTGTGTGTGGTTCGGCTGTCAATACATGGGGCCGGCCGCCGACCGGCCCGCGCTGGTGGGACGGCATCGCCGAGGCGCCCCGCTGGAACTGTTCGAAGGGCCGGCCGAGACGCTGCGCAACATGCGCAACTACGTGGGCTCGGTGTCGGTGGACGCGGGCGGTGGCATCGTCGCCACGTCCAGCCCGGTGGGCGGGCAGGTGATCTATTGGGACGCCGCCAGCGGCCGCTGCCTGGGCACCACGCAATTGGCCGACGGCTGCGGCGTGGCGCCGGCGCGCCAAGCCGGCTTCCTGGTCAGCAGTGGCTTGGGCGCCATGCTGCGCACCGACGCCGCGGGCCACGAAACGCCCGTGCTGCCGCCGTCGCGCGAGCTGTCCTGGGACAACCATTTCCGCATCGTTCCGGCTTGAAAACTAGCTGACAAACAAGCTGACAAATGGGCTGACAAACCCCCGCCGCATCGCTTACAAAGCTTGACATAGCCAGGCTGCGGCGCGCCCCTTTGCGTCTCCGCCATCTGATACAGTTTTCGGTTGTCATTTTTGCTGGAGATTCCATGGAAGACGCCTTGAACGAATTCAACGCCTGGGCCCCCAGGTTGGTGGAGATGGGCATCAATTTGCTGGTCGCCCTGTTGATCCTGATCATCGGCTGGTGGGTGTCGTCATTGCTGGGCAGTTGGGTTCGACGCGCCGCCACGCGCTCCAGCAAGATCGACCCGACCATCGTGCCGATGTTCTACAGCACGGTCGTCTGGGCGGTGCGTATCTTCACGGTGATCGCGGTGCTGGCGCGCTTTGGCGTGCAGACGGCCAGCCTGATCGCGGTGCTGGGCGCCGCCGGCTTGGCGGTTGGCTTGGCCTTGCAAGGCACGCTGCAAAATATCGCGGCCGGCATCATGCTGCTGATCTTGCGGCCCATCCGCGCGGGCGAATACGTGGCCCTGAGCTCGGGCTCCGATGGCACGGTGGAAGAGGTCGGCCTGTTCCTGACCCGTCTGGTGCAGGCGGATGGCATCCACCTGACGCTGCCCAACAGCACGGTGTGGAACGCCACCATCACCAACTACAGCCGCAATCAAACCCGCCGTCTGGATATCCCGGTGCCGGTGCGCTATGGCGATGATCTGGAAGCGGTGCTGGCCAAGCTGAACGAAATCGTGGCGGCGCGTCCGGACGCGCTGAAAGATCCCGAACCGCAGGTGAAGGTGTTTGAGTACAAGGAAAGCGGCGTCATCGTGAACGTGCGCGTGTGGGCTGAAACCAGCAAGTACTGGGACCTGCGCTGGGGCCTGTACCAGCAGATTCGCACGTCGCTGGAAGCGGCCGGCTTCCAGCCGCCGATTCCGCTGCGCGAAATCCAGAATCCCAAGACGGCGGGCAAGGCCGACGCGGCGGCCTGACCGCCAGCCTGCTCGCCAGCCTGGTCGGCAACGTTGTGTCTTCAATGCCAGCGGGCGCCTCGGTTCATCCGGGCGCCCGTTTTTTTATCTTGCTCGCGGTGGGCCGATCAGGCCTGCATGACCAGCCGCGCTAATTCCGCCTTGATCCAGCCCGCGATTTCACGCTGGCGCTGGGCCGGCATGCGGTCAATGATGGCCGTGACGCTGACGGCCAGCAGCGGCGCGCCGTGTGCGTCCAACAAGGCGCAGCCCACGCCCAGCGCACCGCGCACGGCGTGGTTGCCCACCACCGAATAGCCGCGCGCGCGCGTGTTGTCGATCAGCCGGTACATTTCCTGCGGCGTCATGCCGCCGTACTCGTCCAGCCGGCCCGAGTTGCGATCCACGATGCCGCGCGCAATGTCGTCCGGCAGCGCGGCCAGCAGGGCCATCCCCCCCGAACCCACGCCCAACGGCTGGCGCTTGCCGGCGTAGGTGGCCAGGATCTGCACCGGGTAGCTGCCGATCTCGCGATGCAGGCTGATGGAATCGTCGTCTTCGCGCACCACCAGGAACACGGCGTCGCCGGTGCGGTCGGCCAGGCGGCGCAGCACCGGCAGCAGTTGGCGCACGCGCGGATCGCGCGAGCGCGTGTCCGGGTCCACCGCCAATTGGGCGCGGTATTTCTTGGTGCCCGTTACGGGCAGCACCAGGCCGGCGTCAAGCAGGGCGGCCAGCAAACGATAAATGGTGGGGCGTTGTATGCCCGTCAAGCGGGCGATATCGGTCACGCTAAGGCCGTCGGGTCCCTGGTCGCGCAGGGCGGCCAGCACGGCCAGTCCGCGCCGCAAAGTCCGTGGGCCTGCCGCCGCGGCATCACTGTCTGGCATGCAAATCTCTGAAAAGTTAGGGTTATTCCGGAATAGTCAAGGGAAAACCATTGTCCGTAGCGTGGACTCTACCTTGATGCACCCGTCGTGTATAGATCAAAATGCGTCATCCAATAATTCAAATCGTCCATCTGATGGACAGCACCTGCACGGAGACACTATGACTACAGGTCAAAAGCCTGGCCTGCGGCGTTTCGCCGCCACCGTTCTGGCCACCGCCGCTAGCGCACTCGCCATGGGTACCGCCCATGCTGCATACCCTGACAAACCCGTCCGTATCGTGGTCGGTTTTTCGGCTGGCGGTACTACCGACGTGATCGCCCGCATCATGGCCAAGGAACTCACCGAGTCCCTGGGCCAATCGTTCGTGGTTGAAAACAAGCCGGGCGCCGGCAGCAACATTGCCACCGACTACGTGCAGCGCGCCACGCCTGATGGCTACACGCTGCTGTTCGTGGCCGTGACCAGCGCCATCAACCAGACGCTGTACAAGAACGTCAACTTTGATCTGACCAAGGATTTCGCGCCGGTGGCGCTCGGCGCCAAAGTGCCGAACATCCTGGTCGTGAACCCGCAAGTGCCGGTGAAGTCGGTCAAGGAACTGGTCGACTACGCAAAGAAGAACCCGGGCAAGCTGGCGTTCGCCTCGTCGGGTAGCGGCACGTCCATCCACATGGCGGGCGAGCTCTTCAAGATGAAGGCCGGTATCGACGTGTTGCACGTGCCGTACAAGGGCAGCGCACCGGCCATGACCGACCTGATCGGTGGCCAGGTGCAGTTCATGTTCGACAACATGCCGTCGGCCTGGCCGCACGCCCAGTCGGGCAAGCTGCGCGCCCTGGCCGTGACCACCAGCGAACGCTCCAAGAGCGCGCCGGACCTGCCCACGATGCAGGAATCGGGCTTTGCCGGCTTTGACGTGTCGTCGTGGTTTGGTCTGTTGGCCCCGGCCGGCACGCCGCCGGAAGTGATCACCAAGCTGAACGCCGCCATGCAGAAAGCCTTGGACAACCCCGCCGTGCAGACCAGCTATGACAAGCTGGGCGCCGTGGCCGTGAAGACCACGCCGGCCGAGTTCGGCGCGTTCATCAAGTCGGAAGTCGAAGGCTGGGCCCCGGTGGTCAAGGCCTCGGGCGCCAAGGTGGACTGATGCTTGGGCTGCCCCGGCAGGCTTGCCGCCGGGGCTGACCAGAAATAGGGATGGGCATTGCGCCCATCCCTATTTTTTTGCCTGGCCCTTTCGTGCCGTGGCCAGCATGGCGGTGCAGACGCCGCGCAGCATGTCCACTTCGTCGCGGGTCAGCGCGGGGCGGGAAAACAGGTGCCGCATGCGCGGCATCAGTTTCTTGGGATGGGCGGGGTCCAGGAACTGCACGCCGACCAGCGCTTCTTCCCAGTGCGCCAGAAACGCCTGCACGGCCTCGCCCGATGCCGGTTCGGCGCCGCGCGACGGTTCCTGCGCGGTCGAGGCGGGCAGCAGGGCGGCGCCCTGTTCCACCAGCAGCGCATAGCGCAATTCCCAGGCAGCCAGCTGTAGCGCCTGGGCCACGTTGAGCGAGCTGTATTCGGGATTGGCGGGAATGTGGCAGATGCGATGGCACAGCGCGATCTGCGCGTTGGTCAGCCCGGCACGTTCGGTGCCCAGCACCACGGCAGCTACCCCCTCGGCCGTGCTGGCCAGATGCGCGCGGGCCAGATCGGCCGCCTGGCGGATATCGCAGGGCGGGGGACCCAGGTCGCGCACGCGCGCGGTCAGCGCGAAGGCCATGGTCACCGGGGCCAGCGCTTCTTCCAATGAGGGGTAGATGCGTGCGTTTTCCAGCACGTCCAGCGCGCCGCTGGCCAAGGCCACGGCCTCCGGCTGGGTAGTTACATCTGGAAACTTAGGCTCCACCAAGACCAGTTCGGAGAAGCCCATTGTCTTGATGGCACGGGCCGCCGAACCCACGTTTCCGGGGTGGCTGGGGTTCACCATAATGAAGCGAACACGTGAAAATGCTTGAGTCATTTAAAATGGCGCGTTTGGCTTCACGCCTTCCTGGTTTTTTGGGTCGATTTCCCCGTTGGGGCGACGATGGATCCGGGGGGCGGCAAGTGGCCTATCATCACGCGAACCCACCGCATACGTACGGAATTTTATGCACCCGATGCTCAACATCGCCATCAAGGCGGCCCGGCGTGCCGGCACCATTATCAACCGTGCCAGCATGGATTTGGAACGACTCAGCGTGGCTCGCAAGGGGCCGCGCGATTATGTCACGGAAGTCGATCGCGCCGCCGAGGAGTCCATCGTCGAGACACTGCATGCCGCTTACCCGGACCATGCCGTGCTGGGCGAGGAATTCGGGCTGCAAGGTCCCGACCAGGCTGAATTCCAATGGATCATCGATCCCCTGGACGGCACCACGAACTTCATCCACGGCCTGCCCAACTACGCCGTGTCCATCGCGCTGACCCAGCGCGGCCAAGTGACGCAAGCGGTCATTTATGACCCCTCGCGCAACGAACTGTTCACGGCCAGCCGTGGCAGCGGCACCTTCCTGAACGACCGCCGCGTGCGCGTCTCGGGCCGCACCCGCTACCACGAAGCGCTGCTGGGCGCGCACTGGCCCAACGCTGGCGACCCCGAGCAAGGTTCGCAGCGTTTCCGCCATATGGCGGAAAACGTTACCGGCGTACGCCGCATGGGCTCCACCGTGCTGGACCTGGCCTACGTGGCCAGCGGCCGCCTGGATGGCTTCTGCGGTGTGGGCCTGAAGCCTTGGGACCTGGCTGCCGGCAGCTTGATGGTGCTGGAAGCCGGTGGCCTGATCGCCGACTTCGACGGTGAGCAAGGCTGGATGGACACCGGCAATGTGCTGGCCGCCACGCCCAAGATCTTCACGCAGATGCTGAGCTCGCTGAACCCGCCGTCGGCGGCCTGATCCCGGTGTAAAACCGGCTTCAAAAAGACTGGCCTTCGGGCCGGTTTTTTTTTGGCACGACGTGTGCGTGCAAGCCCTGCGCATGGCGCAAAGCCAATGGCCATCAGGCAAACGGAGGGGGGCGCGTCACCGGCATGTCATGAATTTTCCATGTACGATTACCGGTCGTGTAACTTCTGGAGCTCCTGATGGAGTGGCTGCTGGACCCCGCCGCGTGGGTCGGCTTGCTTACCCTGGTCGTCCTTGAGATCGTCCTGGGCATTGATAACCTGATATTCATCGCCATCCTGGCGGACAAGCTTCCCCCCGAGCAACGCGACCGCGCTCGCGTCCTGGGGTTGAGCCTTGCGCTGATCATGCGCCTGGGTTTGCTGTCCGTCATGTCGTGGCTGGTCACCTTGACCACGCCCTTGTTTTCGGTGGGTCCCTTGTCCCCGTCGGGTCGCGATCTGATCCTGATGGTGGGCGGCCTGTTCCTGCTGTTCAAGGGCACGATGGAACTGCATGAGCGCCTGGAAGGCGGGCATCAAAGTGGCTCGTCCGGGCCGCGCGTGTACGCCAGCTTCTGGGTGATCGTGACGCAGATCGTGGTGCTGGACGCGGTGTTCTCGCTGGACTCCGTCATCACGGCCGTGGGCATGGTGGACCATCTGGCCATCATGATGATCGCCGTCGTCATCGCCATCGGCATCATGCTGATCGCCTCCAAGCCGCTGACGCGCTTCGTCAACGCGCATCCCACCGTGGTGGTGCTGTGCCTGGGCTTCTTGCTGATGATCGGTTTCTCGCTGCTGGCCGAAGCGTTTGGCTTCAAGGTGCCCAAGGGCTATCTGTATGCCGCCATCGGCTTTTCGGTGGCCATTGAAGCGTTGAACCAGGTGGCGCGCCGCAACCTGCTCAAGCTGGATGCCCGCCGTCCGATGCGTGAGCGCACAGCGTCTGCCGTGCTGCGCATGCTGGGCAAGCGCCCGCCCGCCAGCGACGAGGCCGACCTGCCCAATATGGATGGCCCGGCCATGCCGGCCTTCGGTGTTGAGGAACGCAATATGGTCAGCGGGGTGTTGACCCTGGCCGAACGGTCCATCCGGTCCATCATGACGCCGCGCACGGATGTGTCCTGGATCAATATCGATGACGACCCGGAACTGATCCGCCGCCAATTGACCGAGGCGCCCCATAGCTTCTTCCCCGTCTGCCGGGGGTCGCTGGACGAGGTGCTGGGCATCGCGCGCGCCAAGGACCTGGTCGCGGACCTGATCACCGAAGGCCGCGTGCGCCGCAATCGCCTGCGCGACCCCATCATCGTGCATGAGTCCATCGGCATCCTGCGCTTGATGGATACGCTGAAGCGGTCGCGCGGCCAATTGGTGCTGGTGGCCGACGAGTTCGGCGCCATCGAAGGGCTGGTCACGCCGATTGACGTGTTCGAGGCCATCGCTGGCGAATTCCCCGACGAAGACGAACTGCCCGACATCGTGGCCGACGGCGACAACACCTGGAAGATCGATGGCGCAGCCGACCTGCACCATGTTGAACAGGTGCTGGAAACCGAGGGCCTGGTGGACGACGCGCAGGAGTTTTCGACCCTGGCGGGCTACCTGCTGTCGCGCTTCGGCCACCTGCCCAAGCCGGGCGATGTTTGCGAGTATGAAATCCACCATCAGCATTTCCGCTTCGAGGTGCTGGAAATGGACGGCCGCCGCATCGCGCTGGTGCGCGTTGAAAAGCGTCCGCAGGAAATGCTGTCGGACGAAGCCCCGCTGGCTAACGATTAACCGGACCCTTATCCAACGTGACTGATAACGCGCTCTACCTGATCAAGGCTTTCATCCTTGGCATTCTTGAAGGCCTGACCGAGTTCATCCCCGTGTCCAGCACCGGCCACCTTATCCTGGTGGGCGACTGGATCAATTTCCAGTCCAGCGATGGCAAGGTATTCGAGGTGGTGATCCAGTTGGGATCGATCCTGGCGGTGATGTGGGTGTTCCGCGCGCGGCTGCTCCAACTGATTCGCGGCACGCTCACGGGCGTGGCGAGTGAGGTCGCGTTCACCCGCAACCTGATCATCGCGTTTCTGCCGGCGGCGGTCATCGGCGCGATTTTCATCAAGACCATCAAGTCGGTGTTCTATCACCCGGGCGTGGTGGTGGTGACGTTGGTGGTGGGTGGCTTGATCATGCTGTATGTCGAACGCAAGACCCATCACACGCCGGGCGATGCACCGGGCGCGGCGGACGATACGGCATCGGATGAGCGGGCGTCAGCGCACACGCTGGAGCAGATCACCTGGAAACAGGCGCTGGGCGTGGGGGTGGCGCAATGTTTTGCGATGATTCCGGGTACGTCCCGGTCGGGTGCGACGATTATCGGCGGGATGATTGCAGGGATTCAGCGCAAGACGGCGACGGAGTTCTCGTTCTTCCTGGCCATGCCCACGATGCTGGGGGCGGCGGTTTTTGATATGTACAAGAACTTCGGCGTGTTGACCCAGCATGATCTGTCGGGCATCGCCGTGGGCTTCATCGCGGCATTCCTGAGCGCGATGGTGGTGGTGCGCGCAGTGCTGCGGTTTGTGGCGAACCATACGTATAGAGTGTTCGCGTGGTACCGAATTGTGTTCGGCGGGATTGTGGCGGCGTGGATATTTACGCGCTGAGGTGGTGTTGGCGCGGTAAGTAAACGTGCCTTTGCCAGGTTGCACCTGTTCTACGGTGGGGGCTGGTTGATGGGTTTGCGCGGTGGGTGTTGGGGTTCTTGTCCATGGCTTGCCGCGCGGCACCCATCCTACGGAGGGACGTTGCTTGATGGGTTTGCGCGGTGGGGGCTGGGGTTTTTATCCATGCCTTGCCGCGCTGCACCCATCCTACGGCTGCTGCGGGATGGGGGGGTTATCCGTGCCTTGCCGCGCCATACCCATCGTAGGATGGGTGTGGCGCGAGACGCTGCAGGCTAGGGCGAAGGCGGTACAACGCGCGAACCCATCAATCGGCATTCGCTACGGAAATCGTACGCTGCCTGATGGGTTTGCGCGGTGGGCATGCCTTGCCGCGCTACACCCATCCTACGTTTCCAGGTCGTAGAACTGTAAGCCGTCGCGGTCGATGGTGAGCCAGCCGCCTCGGGGGGGCGACACGTGGTCGCAGTCCCAGTCGGGCAGGACCCAGCGTTCGCATTTCTTGCCGTCGATGTCCAGCACGTGGCGCGCCGGGCGGTGCGTGTGCCCGTGTACCAGTACGCGCACGCCGGTGTCGCGGAAGATCGCGTCGATGGCCGCGCCATTGACGTCCATGATTTCCATGGACTTCGTCTGGTTGGCCGCCTGGCTTTCGCCACGGGCCTGCTGCGCCATCGCCAGGCGTTCAGGAATGCTCTTGGCCAGAAACTCGGCCTGCCATTGCGGATTGCGGACCATCTTGCGGAACTGCTGATACGCGGCGTCGTCCGTACAGAACTCGTCGCCGTGCGTCAGCAGCACCTGGCCAAAATCCGTTTCCAGCAGCGCCGGTTCGGGCAACAGCTTGGCACCCACGGCATTGGCCAGTTCTTCCCCAATGAGGAAGTCGCGGTTGCCGCGGCCCAGCCATACCGGAATGCGCGTGGCCGTCTCGCGCAGCGCCGTCAGCACCGTGGCAAGCCACGGTGGCGCGGCGCGGATCACGTCATCGCCGATCCAGGCGTCAAAGATGTCGCCCGGCAGCAGCAAGGCAGCGGCGTCTTCTTGCGCGGCTTCCAGAAATGCCAGGAATGCCTCTGAGGTGGCCGGCGTGGCCGGCCCCAGGTGCAGGTCGGACGCCAGCCAGATCGGGCCGGGCAGGGCAATCTTATTCAAGAATTTCGGCCTTCTCGATGATCACGTCTTCGTTGGGCACGTTCTGGTGGAAGCCCTTGTTGCCGGTCTTCACGCCCTTGATCTTTTCGACCACGTCGGTGCCTTCGGTGATGGTGCCGAACACGGCATAGCCCCAGCCGTTCGGCGTGGGAGACGTGAAGTTCAGGAAGTCGTTGTTGGACACGTTGATGAAGAACTGTGCCGTGGCCGAATGCGGGTCGCTGGTGCGAGCCATTGCCAGGGTGTACTTGTCGTTCTTCAAGCCGTTGTTGGCTTCGTTTTCGATGGGGGCATGCGTCTGCTTTTGCTTCATGCCGGGTTCAAAGCCGCCACCCTGGATCATGAAACCGTCGATCACGCGGTGGAACACCGTGCCGTTGTAGAAGCCTTCCTTGACGTAGGTCAGGAAATTCTCGACGGTCTTGGGGGCCTTGGCGGCATCCAGGGTGATGACCATATCGCCTTGGTTCGTGACGAGCTTGACGCGCGGATTGGTGCTCATGGCTTTTGTGCCTTCAGTAGTAGTGGTGGTGGAGGAGGCCGCTGGGGCGGCGCTGACAAGCGCTGGGGCAAATGCGGCCAGCGCGAACGAGCACGCCGTCAGGCGCAGCAGGTGAAAGGGGGAGTATCGGGACATCATTTGCCTTGTTTATCCTTCAGCATGGTTTCGACTTCACGGACCTTTTCCTGCATGCCCGGCACGCCATCGCTGGCGGCCTTCTTGTAAGTGCGCAAGGCCTGTAGAAGTTGCAGATCGCCCAGATTGGCTCGGGCGGCGGCATAGCCGGGGTCAGCGCGCAGCGCCATTTTCAAGGCGTCTTGCGCTCTTTCAAGTTCTCCCCGACTGGCATATAGAGCGGCCAGATTATTCCAAGGTTCCGGAAGCTCCGGGAAACGCGTGGTCATTTCGGTATAGATGTCGATGGCTTCGCCCGGACGGTTCAGGGCAGCCAAGGCGCGCGCGTGCTGGAACATCAGTTGCACATCGGTGCCGCGCTGGTCCTTGATTTCAGCCTGACGCTTTTCAATCATCGCCAGCGCTTCTTCGTTGTCGCCGCGGTTCAGCAGCGTTTCGATGCGGGTGGTGATCTGCGATGCAGAAGGCTGCAGCCGCGTATCGACACCGGGTTTCGCCGCTTCCAGCAATTTGGCCAGGCCGTCCCAGCCGCCTTCGGGCGGGATGGGGTCCAGCGTGGTGCGCGTGGCGTTGGGGTTGGCCCCGCTGCCGCCAGCCATCGACTGGGCAAGGGCGATTCCGGCCGGCGCGCCGGCGAGGGCCAGGGCGAGCAGGGCGACAAAAAAACGCGGCTTGATCGTCACGTGGGTATCCGTTAAAAGTCGTGGCCGGGCAGCACTTAGGCGTGCGACCGGGCCGCTTGCTATACTTGACGACCGCCATTTTAGCCCCGGTTGAGATTTTGGTTCGGCACGGGTCCGAGCTTGAGCTATATAGGGCCGGCACGCTGCGCGGGTATCGTCCCGCCCAAGCCACTTTTTCCGATTCCGCCGCGGAAATCAATCAATCAGACACGACACAAGCGCCATGCTGCAGATCTACAACACGTTATCGCGTACCAAAGAACCGTTCAAACCGGCCCAGGCTGGTCAGGTGCGCATGTACGTGTGTGGCATGACCGTGTACGACTTCTGCCATCTGGGCCATGCCCGCATGCTGGTCTCGTTCGACGTGGTGCAGCGTTGGCTGCGCGCCAGCGGCCTGGCTGTCGACTACGTGCGCAACATCACGGACATCGACGACAAGATCATCCGCCGCGCCGTTGAAACCGGCCGCCGCATCGGCGACGTCACCGAGTTCTACATTGCCGCCATGCATGCCGACGAGCAGGCGCTGGGCGTTGAACGGCCCGACCGCGAGCCGCGCGCCACGCAGTACGTGGGCGAGATGCTCGACATCATCGGCAAGCTGGAACAGAACGGCCTGGCCTACCAGGCTGATGACGGTGACGTGAACTACGCCGTGCGGGGGTTCCCCGGCTACGGCAAGCTGTCCGGCAAGACGCTGGACGACCTGCGCGCCGGCGAGCGCGTGGCGGTGGGCTCGGCCAAGCGCGACCCGCTGGACTTCGTGCTGTGGAAGTCGGCCAAGGCCGAAGAACCCGACGACACCAAGTGGGAATCGCCCTACGGCATGGGCCGCCCGGGCTGGCACATCGAATGCTCGGCCATGAGCAAATCGCTGTTGGGCTTGCCGCTGGATATCCACGGCGGTGGTCCCGACCTGAAATTCCCGCACCACGAAAACGAAATCGCGCAGACCGAAGGCGCGTTCGGCGGCACGCTGGCCAACGTCTGGATGCATTGCGGCCCGCTCATGGTTGATTCGGACAAGATGTCCAAGTCGCTGGGCAATTTCCGCACCATCCGCCAGACCATCGCCCAGGGCGACCCGGCCACCGACGCCGCCACTTACAGCGTGAACCCGCGCGAAGCCGAAATGGTGCGCTTCTTCATCGTGCGCAATCACTACCGCAGCTCGCAGAACTACACGCCCGACAACCTGATCGACGCGCAGAACGCACTGGACCGCCTGTACCAGGCCTTGCAGAACGTGCCCGCCGACGACCAAGGCATTGACTGGAACGAGCCGCAAGCCCAGGCCTTCAAGGCGGCCATGGACGACGACTTCAACAGCTCGGGCGCCGTCGCGGCGCTGTTCGAACTGGCTTCCGAAGCCAACCGTGGCAAAAGCGCTCGCAGCGCTGGCCAGTTGAAGGCGCTGGCATCGCTGCTGGGCCTGTTGCAGCAAGACCCGGCTACGTATTTCCAATCGCCCACCCGCTATTCGGCGGCCGCTATCGAGCAAGGCCAGCGCGCCACGCTGGACGCCACGGCCATCCAGGCCCTGATCGACGCCCGCGCCGCCGCCAAGGCCGCTCGCGACTTCGCCCAAGCGGATCGTATCCGCGCCGAATTGCGCGAGGCCGGCATCGAACTTGATGACAAGCCCGGTGGCTTGACGCAATGGCGACGGGCGTGAGCCCAGTGGATACGCCCGACATGTCCACCCCTGATCTCGACATTCCCAAGCCTGACTATTGGGAAGCCGCCGTTGCCCATCTGATGCGGCGCGATCGCATCTTGAAAAAGGTCATCCCCCAGCACCCCGAGGTCTGGCTGACCTCGCGCGGCACGCCGTTCGTGACCTTGGCGCGCGCCATCATCGGCCAGCAGGTCTCGGTCAAGGCGGCAGACGGCGTCTGGACCAAATTCATCGAAGCCGTGGGCAAGCGGCCTACGCCCGTCGCCGTGCTGCGCGTGGGCGTGGACGGCTTGCGCCGCGCCGGGCTGTCCCAGCGCAAGGCCGAATACGTGCTGGACCTGGCCGTGCACTTTGGCGAACGCCGCGTTCACCCTGAAAAATGGGCGGCGATGGACGACGAAGCCGTTATTTCCGAACTGGTCGCCATCCGGGGCATTGGGCGCTGGACGGCGGAGATGTTTTTGATTTTCAATCTACAGCGGCCTGACGTTCTGCCGCTGGATGATCCAGGGTTGCTCAAGGCAATCTCGCTACACTATTTCAGTGGCGAGCCTGTCTCGCGCTTCGAGGCTCGCGAAGTCTCGCTGGCGTGGCAACCCTGGCGTACCGTGGCAACCTGGTACCTATGGCGCAGTCTGGAACCGACACCGGTTCAATACTGATGCACACCAGGCAGCCCATCTACGGAACCACACTACATGCGCAATACATTTCTGGAATTTGAACAGCCGCTGGCCGAACTTGAAAACAAGATCGAACAGCTGCGCTATGTGCAGGCCGATTCGGCGGTAGACATCTCCGACGAAATCGGACGTCTGCAGCAAAAGAGCCAGACCTTGGCCAAGGAAATCTACGCCAAGCTCACGCCTTGGCAGACGGCCCTTGTCGCCCGCCATCCCCAGCGTCCCTACACGCTGGATTACGTGCGCGAAATGTTCACCGACTTCCACGAACTGCACGGCGACCGCATGTACGCCGACGACCAATCCATCATTGGTGGGTTGGCGCGGTTCAACGGCACGCCCTGCATGGTCATCGGCCATCAAAAAGGCCGCGACACCAAGGAACGTGCCGCCCGCAATTTCGGCATGCCGCGTCCCGAAGGCTATCGCAAGGCTCTGCGTCTGATGCGCCTGGCCGAGAAATTCGGCGTTCCCGTGTTCACCTTCGTGGACACCCCGGGCGCCTACCCCGGCATCGGCGCTGAAGAGCGCGGCCAGTCCGAAGCCATCGGCCACAATCTGTACGCCATGGCCGAACTCAAAGTCCCCATCATCTGCACGATCATCGGCGAAGGCGGCTCCGGCGGCGCGCTGGCGATTGCCGTGGGCAACGCCGTGTTGATGCTGCAATACGCCACCTATGCCGTGATTTCCCCCGAAGGCTGCGCGTCCATCTTGTGGCGCAGCGCCGACAAGGCGCCGGACGCCGCCGAAGCGCTTGCCATCATCGCGCCGCGCTTGAAGGATCTGGGCCTGGTTGACCGCGTGGTCAACGAACCGGTGGGCGGCGCCCATCGCGACCCCCGCGTCATGGCCCGCCTGTTGCGCCGCGCGCTGGGCGACGCCCTGCGCCAGTTGCAAGGCATGACGCCCGAGCAGCTTGTGGAACAGCGCGTGCAACGCCTGCTGTCCTACGGCGCCTATCAGGAAGTGCGCGCATAACGCAGGCAAAGGCGCTGGCCGCTGGGCCGGCGTCACGGCCGCGCCGCCCGCGCCTCGCATCATGAATACGCAACCCACGCCCGACACGCCCCTTGCGGCCGAGTCGGGCGTGTTGCATTGCGCGGCCGCCGTGCTGCCCTTGACGCCCGCGCTGCTGACGGCGTTGCGACTGGCCTTGCGCGCCTTGCCAGCGCAACCGGCACGCATCGGCGTGGCGCTTAGCGGCGGCGCCGACTCGGCCATGCTGGCCGTGCACGCGGCGGCGGTGGCGCGCGAACTGGGCATTGGTCTGGTGCTCTTGCATGTGCATCATGGCTTGCAGGCCGCCGCTGATGAATGGGGGCGGCAGGCCCATGCCTTGGGCGCCGTGCTGGGGTTACCCGTCCAGGAAGCCCGCGTGCAGGTGGAGCAGGGCGCAGGCAAAGGCATCGAGGCCGCCGCGCGTGACGCCCGCTATGCGGCGCTGGCGCAGCTTGCGCGGGCGCAGGGCATCACCCACGTGCTGCTGGCGCATCACCGCAATGATCAGGCCGAAACGGTATTGCTGCGTCTGTTGCGCGGCACGGGGGTGACGGGTATGGCGGCCATGTCCGAGGCATCCGTTCGTGATGGCATCACCTATTTGCGTCCTTGGCTGGGGCAGGACCGCGCCACGATCTTGCAGGCCGCGGCTGCCGTCGAAGGCGCGTGCGGCTGGCGTCCGGTAGAAGACCCCACCAATGCCGACCCGCGCTATACACGCGCCGCCGTGCGCGAATTGCTGGCGCCGGTGCTGGACAGCCGCTGGCCCGGCTGGCGCGCCATCGTGGCGCGGCACGCCGCCCACATGGCCGAAGCCGCCCAGATCCTGGACGAAGTGGCGCGCGAGGACTTCGCGCGGCTGGAACCGAATGAAGACGGCGCCAGCTTTTCATTGAAGGCCTGGCGCGAATTGTCGCCGGCGCGCCAGGCGCAGGTGCTGCGCTTCTGGCTGCAACAAAACGGCGCGCGCATGCCCACGGATGCACGCCTGCGCGACCTGCTGCGCCAATTGCGCGAGCTGCACAGCCTGGGCCACGACAGGCAGTTGCGGGTGGAGCAGGCCGGCCATGTCGTGCGCTGCCATCGGGGGCGGGTCTGGGTCGAACCGCGCGGATAGCGGCGAAAGTCGATCACGGTCTGACAAGAAATCCGAGCAAAAATAACCGCCCAATGAACGAAAATCCCGACAAATTGAGCAAATTTTTACCGCCGCGCTAGAATATATGGTTTTGCCCGTCACCACTTTGCGGCGGGTTTCCAGCCAGAGTACGAGATGTCCCTGATCGTTCACAAATATGGCGGTACTTCGATGGGCTCGGTCGAGCGCATCCGAAACGTGGCGCGTCGCGTCGCGAAGTGGCATGCCGCCGGCCACCAAGTTGTTGTTGTGCCGTCGGCAATGGCGGGCGAAACCAATCGCCTGCTGGGTCTGGCGCGCGAAATTTCGCCCCAGCCCGACGGCCGCGAACTCGATATGATCGCCGCCACCGGCGAGCAGGCCAGCAGCGGTTTGCTGGCCATTGCGTTGCAGGCCGAAGGCGTGCCCGCGCGCAGCTATGCCGGTTGGCAAGTGCCCGTGCGCACCGATTCGTCGTTCACCAAAGCCCGTATCAGCTCCATCGACGACGCGCGCGTGCGCGCTGATCTCGACGCGGGCCGCGTGGTGATCGTGACCGGCTTCCAGGGCATAGACCCCGAAGGCCACATCACGACGCTGGGCCGTGGTGGTTCGGACACCTCGGCCGTGGCCGTGGCAGCCGCCATCAAGGCCGACGAATGCCTGATCTACACCGACGTGGACGGCGTCTACACGACCGATCCGCGCGTGGTGCCCGAAGCGCGCCGCATGGCCGTCGTTTCCTTTGAGGAAATGCTGGAAATGGCGTCGCTGGGTTCCAAGGTGCTGCAGATCCGCTCGGTGGAATTCGCCGGCAAATACCGTGTACCGGTCCGGGTGCTGTCCTCGCTGACCGACCCGCTCATTCCGCTCGACGAAGAAATGGTCTCGGGCACGCTGATTACTTTTGAGGAAGACGAAAAAATGGAAGCCGCCGTAGTCTCCGGCATCGCCTTCAGCCGCGACGAAGCCAAAATCACCTTGCTGGCGGTGCCCGACAAACCGGGTATCGCTTTCTCCATCCTGGGTCCGGTCGCCGCCGCCAACATCGACGTCGACATGATCGTGCAGAACCAGTCCGTGGCTGGCACTACCGACTTCTCGTTCACCGTGAATCGCAACGAATTCGCGCGTGCCGTCGAACTGCTCAAGCGCGAAGTCATCCCCGCCGTGGGCGCGCGTGAACTGTCCACCGACGAGAAGGTCGCCAAGGTCTCGATCGTGGGCATCGGCATGCGTTCGCACGTGGGCGTGGCCAGCCTGATGTTCCAGACGCTTTCGCAAGAAGGCATCAACATCCAGATGATCAGCACCAGCGAAATCAAGACCTCGGTCATCATCGACGACAAGTACATGGAATTGGGCGTGCGCGCGCTGCACAAGGCGTTCGGCCTGGACCAGGCGCCGGGCGCCAAGGAATAAAGGCAGCGAGTCCGGCACGTTTTTTTTGAATGATGACCCCGTTTGCGGGCAACGGCCAAAAATTTCGTGCTAGAATCTCGTTCTCTTTTCGGAGACGTGCCCGAGAGGCTGAAGGGGCTCCCCTGCTAAGGGAGTATGTGGCTAAAAACTGCATCGTGGGTTCGAATCCCACCGTCTCCGCCAGATAAGCTTCGGCGCTGGCTTAGTACAGCGTTGAAGATAAAAACCCCGCAATCGCGTAAGTGATTGCGGGGTTTTTTCATGTCGTTCTTATCTGCATCGCCTGCGTCTGCATCGCCGCCAACAGCGCGCGCGCCTGTTCCACCACATCCGCATCGTTCGGCCTGAACCTCATCTGCATGGCTTGCGGCAACTGCGTGTAGTGCGCGTGGCCGCTGCGGGCATACGCGGGGTCGTAGTGGCGCTTGATCAGGTCGCTTGCCAGATCCAGGCGGCGGCCTTCGTCCACCATCTGTAGCCAGCCGTTGATGACGTCGCGGCTGTGCAGGCCAAGCAGGCGTTGCAACTGTTCCTTGAGCCAATCGGCGTTGTCGAATAGTTGCGCGTAGTCTTGCTGCAGAAACGCCGCGCGGTCTTCGGGGGTGCAGACCACTTCGATGCACTCGCCCTGATGCATGGCTTGCAGCAGGGCAGGCGGTAAAGCCACGGCGCCGATCTTGCGGCTTTCCGCTTCAACGAACACGGGTCGCGTGGTGTCCAGGGCACGCAGCCGCGCGGCGAGCAGCGTGTCGAAACGTTTTTGCGAAGGTTGCGCAATGCCAGGCACGGCGCCCAGCAGCGAGCCGCGATGTGATGCCAGGTGCTCAAGGTCCAGCGTCTGCGCGCCGGCCGATTCAAGTGCGTGCAGCAGGCGCGTCTTGCCGCTGCCCGTGGGGCCGACGAGCACCACGCAGCGCAGCGTGGTGGGCAGGGTGTCCAGGGCAAGCAGCGTGGCCCCTCGGTAGCGTTTGTAGCCGCCGTTCAATTGCCTGGCGCGCCACCCGATCATGTTGAACATCACCGTCATCGAACCCGAACGCTTGCCGCCGCGCCAGCAATACACCAGCGGCCGCCAGCCTTGTGGCCGGTCGACGAAGGTGGTTTCCAGGTGCCGCGCAATATTGCGCGCGACGATGGCGGCGCCAATGCGTGAGGCTTCGAAAGGTGAGACCTGGGTGTACAACGTGCCGATTTGCACGCGCTCTTCGTCGTTCAGTACCGGTGCGTTGAGGGCGCCGGGGATGTGGTCGATGGCGTACTCCAGCGGCGAGCGCACGTCGATGATTTCGTCGAAGTGGTCAAGCTGTTCCAGATCAGCGAGCAGGTGTTTCACGTTCAAGGCCGTTGTGTTGAGCGGCCATTAGAGTAGTGCTTTTCTGACCGCACCCAAACTTGCACGCCGTAAAAAATCACGCTATTATTCAAGGCTTGCTTGAACACGCGCCCGTAGCTCAGCTGGATAGAGTACCTGGCTACGAACCAGGGGGTCGTAGGTTCGAATCCTGCCGGGCGCACCAAGTTTTGTAGTGGTTTGATTGTGCTGATGTTGAGCCGAATGAATCGCTAAAAAACTTGAGCAGATCAAGCAAGGTAAGTGTCAAAAAGCAGTACGAAAAAAAGTACTGAAAGCAGTAAATTGGTGAAATTGTTCTGATATAATTTTGCCTCTTTGTCGGAGCGCCCGTAGCTCAGCTGGATAGAGTACCTGGCTACGAACCAGGGGGTCGTAGGTTCGAATCCTGCCGGGCGCACCAGATTTCAGGTCACACTGAAGTCACCGTCAAAGAAAATGGAAGGGCCTTTGATCATTGATCGAAGGCCTTTTTGTTTTGTGTGGCGTGGCGTCATGCGCATCGATATTTTTCCCTCGATTTGCACGACCCTATTTTTTCATGTTATAAACACGCCTCTTTCGGGGCGCCCGTAGCTCAGCTGGATAGAGTACCTGGCTACGAACCAGGGGGTCGTAGGTTCGAATCCTGCCGGGCGCACCACCTTATTTTTGAACACGCGATAGTCGATAACACGTTTATCGCGATGCCGCCGAAGCGCAACAGCGAACTGCTGAAAGCGCACGGCAAAAGAAAGTCCAAAGCGGCTTGATGGTCATTCATCAAGCCGCTTTTGTTTTGGTGTCTGGTATCCGAATCGGATCAGACGCCCCGTCTTCGGTCCACCGCGGTCAACGAGATGCCGTTCTTCATCATCTGGTAGGCCTGGCCGCCCAGCCAAGTGACTTTTTCGCCAGAGCTGGTCCGGCAGATGCAATGCGTCTTGGGGTCGAAACGGGAAGTGCCCAACGCGGAATAAGCATCCAGGTCCGCAACGAAGCGTTCGATGCGATACAAGGTGCCGTCGGGCGATGTGACAAGCACATCGGTCAATCTTCTTGCGGTGCCGAGCATACTCAGTACCTCCACGGGCCGGCAGTGTTGCGGCGCAAAAGTGGTGTGGACGTTTCAGGGTGCTGCGCGTGCGCGATGCCGTGCGGCACTACAGAAAGCGGCCTCCAAACAATGAATCATCGAGTTGGTCGGGTGACACGCCCAAGGCCTCGGAAACTCGGTCCAGCACAATCTGTCGAGGGCGCGGGCGTGGCCGTTCCAATTCAATGTAAATGGAATGATCCACGCCAAGCCGGGCAGCCATATCAGCAGTAGTGATATTGAGGTGCTCGCGCCACGCGCGTATCAAACTCCAATCGTTGCCGGTTTTAAGATTGACGACAGCCAGTGGTAAGGGGTTATGCCCGTCGGCCCGTCTTGTTTGCGGGCCAGCCGAGGCGGGGCCGTGTTCGCTACGCTTGGCGGCGTCGCTGGCATGGCGTTCGCGGATGGGAGTGGAGACATCGGGTTCGGCGGTATAGATGGCGCCGCCGTTGATTTGTCGATATCGATTGCTTCCCGCCCACACGAGCGCCTCGCCGTTATCAAGCATGCATTCGCAATCCAAGTGGTAATTGCTGGGGATGCTCTCAAGTTTGGCGATAGCCTCCGTGGTCGTGGCGTGGCGCACAACACGGTGCAGCGTACCATCCGACGCACGTACGAATACGTCGGGAAGTCTCCAGGAAAAAGGGATGATGATCTCCACGGTCGAAGCCACGTTCGCCACTTTAGCCCGATGGCGACGCGGCGAGATTTGGGGTTTCCCCTCGACTGCTGCGCTAGCTCGTTTCTACTCGATGTGGGTCGTAAAGATCTTCACAAATGTTCACCCGATATTCCTGACGGCGCCGTCTATGCAAAGGCCGCCGCCAGCACGCGCGGCATCACGTCGGCGGCCGCGCCATGCAGATTGCAATGCGCCTGAGCATCCAGGGGCGTGAGGTTCGGGTTCACCTGAACCACCGTCGCGCCTGTGGCCAGCGCGCGCTGCGGTAGTTCCGCTGCGGGGTAGACCAGGGCCGACGTGCCAATGCTGAAGAGCAGGTCGCATTGTTCCGCCGCGCGCAGCGCGATGCTCCATGCTTCGCCCGGCAGGCTCTCGCCAAACCACACCACACCGGGCCGCACGGGTTGACCGCAGCGCGCGCAGGCGGGCGGAGGAATGCGGCGGCCACCGTCGGGTTCGTCGGGTACAGCGATCGGAAAGGCTTGCGGCGCGGCGCAAGCCGAACAGCGCGGCGCGTGCAGGCTGCCATGCAGGTGCACCACCTGCGCGCTGCCCGCGCGTTCGTGCAGGTCGTCCACGTTCTGCGTGATGACGGTTAATTCAGGCACGTGGCGCGCCAGTGCCGCGATGGCATGGTGCGCGGCGTTCGGCGCGGCGCGCAACACTTGCGCGCGCCGCCATTCATACCAGCCCCAGACGATGTCGGGATGCGCGCGAAAGGCTTCGGGGGTGGCCAGCGCTTGAGCATCGAAGCGCGACCACAGCCCCGTCAAGGCGTCGCGGAACGTCGCGATGCCGCTTTCCGCCGACACGCCGGCGCCGGTAAAAACAACGACACGCTGCGCGCCGCGCAACGCATCCAACAATGCATGAGGAATATCGTGCTGCGTATTTTCCATTTCAACCCTTGAAGACAACGCATACGCTGCGCGCCGTGGCCCGGGCCTGTCAAGCGGGGTTTTCGGGGTGGGGCGCCACGGCTCCGAAGTCAGTGTGCGCAAGCGTCCCGAATGGTGGATACTGCTTTTCTCATCTGGGATTGCCCCAACGATTGTCCCAACAACAGGAGACACGCGATGCCCGACTCTTTCGCCGGCCTGGACCGGCTTCGCCGCTTTATTGCCACCGCCACACGCCTGGCCACGCCCGACGCGCTGGCGCAAACGCCCGCCCTGCGCGATGCCTTCGCCGACCTGGTGCGCCACGACGACTGGCTGCCCGAAGACTGTACCGTGCCGCATCCGCAGTACTACCAGCAATATCTGTTGCACTGCGACCCCTTGGAGCGATTCTCCCTGGTCAGCTTTGTGTGGGGGCCGGGCCAATTCACACCCGTGCATGACCACGAAGTCTGGGGCTACGTGGGCATGCTGCGCGGGGCCGAGATCAACCAGCGCTACGTGCGCCATGCCGATGGCCGCGTGCTGGCCGCGGGCGAACCCACCACCTTGCAAGCTGGCGATGTGGAACGGCTGTCGCCTGTCGAGGGCGACATCCATCGCGTGTCCAATGCCTACGTAGACCGCGTGTCGATCAGCGTGCATCTGTACGGCGGCAATATCGGCGCGGTGTCGCGCCATGTCTACGACCCGGATACGGGGCAGCCCAAACCCTTTGTGTCCGGCTATTCGTCACCCCGCCTGCCCAATCTGTGGGACCGGTCGGCGGCGGTACGCGCCACGATTGCGGCCAGCGGCCCTTAAGTGCGCCGCGCGTTGTTCGGCGGCGCGGTCCCGTGCTATGTTCACGTCCTAAATATTAGGAAATAAGCAAGATGGACAAGACGCTGCTCAAGGGGCTGATGGTGTTGGAGGCGGTGACCGATGTGGACAATCCGCCGCGCACCATCGACGCTCTGGCCGCCCGGGTCGGCCTGACCCGAAGTAATACGCATCGCACGCTGCAAACCTTGATCCACGCGGGCTATGTGATCAAGGACGATGACGGCGGTGGTTACCGGGGCGCGGTGCGTCTGTTCGAATTGGCCGCGCGCCAGTTGGCGCAATTGGACGTGCGCAAGCTGGCCGCGCCGTTCATGCGCACGCTGGCGGACCAGACCGGCGAAACCGTGCACCTGTCGGTGCTGGACGGCTTTGACGTCGTGTATGTGGACAAGATCGACAGCCCGCAACCCATTCGTGCGTATTCGATGGTGGGCGGCCGCGCACCCGCGTATGCCGTGGCCACCGGCAAGGCGTTGCTGGCCTATCAACCCGAAGGCTATGTCGAGCGCTATGCCGATCAGCTTGTGCGCCACACGCCGTCCACCATCGTGTCCTTGCCCTTGCTGAAAGATGAACTGCGCAAGATCGCGCGCGCGGGCTATGCCGTGAACCGCGGCGAATGGCGCGAAGGCGTGGGCGGCCTGGCCGTGACCTTGTTCAACAGCCTGGACCAAGCCGTGGCGGCGGTGGGCATCTCCGGCCCGCTGGACCGCCTGAGCGCCGCTAGGATGAAGCAGTTGGCGCCGGATGTGTCGGCCTGTGCGCAGTCCATTTCGCAAGGGATGGGGTATCGGCGCGGCTATCTGGATCAGTGATACCGGTGGGCCGCGCAAGCGCCGTTGCTATACGCACTGCCTGGTCGCGCGCCAAGCGGGCATTGACGTCCATGGACGTGGTCCAGAAGTACGTGCCGCCCGCCAGGCTGCCCAGCACCGACACCTGGCCCAGTACGGCGTCCTGCGCGGTCTTCAGGCAGCCCGTATCGAAGTCCAGCGCCACGCCGCCGAAGGGGTCGGCGCGCGCATGGCCGTCGCGCAGCAGAGTTGAGATCAGCGGGTCGTCGGTGTGTGCGACGTCGACTGAAAAGCTGGTGGCGTTGATGAGGTAGTGGCTGCGATGCGTGACTTCGCCATCGGCGTCGCGCAGGCGAGTATGGAACGCGCCTGCGGCCAGGTCATGGCGGCCTTCGACATGGCGTGTATCCACATACCCCGCGCGCACTTGCAATTGGCCCGTCTTGAACAGCGCTTGCAGCTTCAGCGCATTGCGCATCGGGAAGGTGGCGCGCCGCGCCATCCACAGCGCACGCCAACGCGATTGAAATCGCTGGCGTTCGGCATGCGGCATCAGATGCCACACCTGCTCGACCACCGCATTGGTCGCGGCCGCCACCGCCTGCCAGGGCCGGGCCGCTAGCGCTGAGCGGCGTATCTCTTCATCCAGCGCCTGTTGTGCATCAACAGCCAGGCCAAAGACCTCGTCCGCGTCCACCGCGCCATGCATCGCCAGCACCTCGTCTTGCAAGGCGCCGGCAATCGCTTCCAGCGTCAACATACCGCCTTGGCGTGCCGCCAGGCGCATGAGCCCTTCGTGATTGAAATGGCGTAGCGCGGCCGGCGCCTGGTTGTGCGGGCTGCGCACCGAGGGCAGGCGCCCGTTGCGCGACACGCAAAGAATCGGGCCGCGGTGGCCCGATTGCTGCAAGGCCGCCACCGCGTCCACGGCGCTTAGGCTGGTGCCGATGATGCAGACGGAGGCGTCCGACGATATGCCTCGCGCCAGGTCGGCAACGGGATAGGGGCTGTTGAAGTAGCCCGGTGCACCTTGCAAGGCAGGGAAGGCCTGTGAGGGCAGATTGCCGTTGCACAGCACGGCGTAGCGGGCCAGGCAGGGCGCATTGCCCTCGGACTCGATTCGCACATTGCCGTCCTGCAAGGGCGAAACGCGGTGCACGGGGCTTTGCACATGGGCAAGCGCAACGCCTTGCGCCAGCGCCAGTTCGCGGCAGCGCGCATACACGGCCCGCATATAGGCGCCGAACAAGGGGCGTGGAAGAAAGTCCGACGGCTCAATCGCGTCCACGCCATAACCGCGCAACCAGCCCGGGTCCTGCGTGCGCAACCAGTCGACAAAATCCATGCGCTGGTCCGCGCGTGCCGACATATTGCCGGCGGGAATGTTGAGCAGGTTGCTGGGCAGGTCTTCCTGATACGCGCCGCCCGGGCCGGGCGCGGCTTGCGGTTCGAACACGGTGATGGTCAGCGGGCGCGCCGCGCTGCCCGCCTGCCAAGACAGCAGCAACTGGTACAGGAAGCTGATGGCGACCGAGCCGCCGCCCACAATCGCCACGTCGGTGGCGATGGGGCCAGGGCAAGCATCAAGAGGCTTCATTTTGCGGACGACATGCGCACGACATCGGCCCAGCGCGCCACTTCCCGCTTCAGCACACGGCTGGTGTCAGCCGGGGAGGTCGCCACCGCATCGGCGCCCAGCTTCAATGCCGCTTGCTGCACCGATTCCATGGCCGCGGCCTTCTGCATGCCGGCCGACAGCTTGTCCACCACGGCGGGCGGTGTGCCGGCGGGGGCCAGCAGCGCGTAGGCGGTCGCGACGGAATAGTCCTTTACGCCTTGTTCCATCAAGGTGGGCAGATCAGGCAGGGCCGTGGCGCGCTTGGCGGTGGTCACGCCCAGCAAGCGGATTTTGCCGCTGGCCACTTGCGGCAACAGCGCCGGCAGGGTTTCGATGACCATGTCGATCTGGCCGCCCAGCAAATCGGTGATGGCCGGACCGCTACCGCGATACGGCACATGCATGAGCCGGGTACCGGTCACCACCTGGAACAGTTCGCCTGCCATGTGCTGTGAGGTGCCCGGCCCGGCCGAACCGAAGGTGATGGTGCCGGGCTTGCTCTTGGCCAGCGCAATCAATTCCTGCACGTTTTTGGCCGGCACCTTGCTGTTGACGGCCACCGCCATGGGCATGCTGGTGGCCATCGACACGCCGACGAAGGCGGTGGCGAAATCGTAGCCGGGCTTGTCGGGCATGGCCGCATGGATGGCATGGCTGCCCACGGCGCCCATCAGCAGGGTGTAGCCATCGGGGGCGGACTTGGCCACGTATTCCGCGCCGATCTCGCCGCCCGCGCCCGCCTTGTTTTCAACCACAACCCCTTGCCCCAGGAAGTCGCCCAGGTGCTGCGCATAGATGCGGGCCGCGGCATCGGTGGCGCCGCCGGGGGGGAAGGGCACGACCATGCGGATGGGCTTGGTCGGCCAGGTCTGGGCCAGGGCGGGGCCGGTGGCAAGCGCCAGGACCGCGCCCGCCAGGGCAATGCGCCATGTTTGCTTCATGTCTGTCTCCTTGGTGTGCCGGGCCGTCTTGCGCAGGGTGCGCCGCAGCCCGTTTTTATAAATCCTAAAATATAGGATTCGTATTTCAATAAATGGTTTACGTAGAATTCCACAGGGTGATATGCTGGTCAACAATTAAGCGCAAGACCTAGGGATTGCACTAGGAGCCACACGGAAGGCGGCACGGATTGCCTGGCATGATGCCATCCTGAAAGCGGCGCACTTATACTGATTTGCTTATCCCAAATATTGAATTTTCATAATGAGAGGTCAGACATGACACCCAGTTCGGCACTGGCCGGCATCACCGTGCTGGAAATTTGCAACGTCGCGGCGGGACCGTTTTGCGGCATGTTGTTGGCGGATATGGGCGCCGACGTCATCAAGGTCGAAAACCCCGAGGGCGGCGATACGCTGCGTAGCTGGCCGCCCATCACCGATGGCTACAGCGAGAATTTCGCGTCCTTGAACCGCAACAAGAAGTCGGTGACGCTGAACCTGAAAAACCCCGAAGACCTGGCCCTGGCGCGCGAATTGGCGCAGTCCGTCGACGTGTTGATTGAAAACAACCGGCCGGGCGTGATGGATCGGCTGGGGCTGGGTTATGCGCAACTGCGCGAAGCCAATCCCAAGCTTGTCTATTGCTCGATTTCGGCCTACGGGCAGTCGGGGCCGCGTTCGCAGGAAGGCGGTTTCGACCTGACCATCCAGGCCATGAGCGGCATCATGAGCGTCACCGGCGAGGCCGGTGGCGAACCCGTGAAATGCGGCGTGCCCGTGGCGGACTTTTCGGCCGGCCTGTATGGCGCTTTCGCCATCGCATCGGCCTTGCGCGCGGCGCAGGCCAGCGGGCAGGGCACGCACATTGACGTGCCGATGCTGGGCGCCACGTTGGGCATTGCCGCCTTGCAGACGTCGGAATTCTTCGGCAGCGGCAAAGACCCCGTGAAGCTGGGCTCGGCCCATCCGCGCAACGCGCCGTATCAGGCGTTCCGTTGCCAGGGCGGCTACTTCGGCATGGCCGCCGGCAACCAGGCGTTGTGGAAAAGTGTATGCGCCACCGTCGGCCGCGACGACCTGCTGGCCGACCCGCGCTTTACCGACACCAGCGCCCGCGCGCGCAACCAGACGGCATTGCGCGAGATCCTGGAAGCCATCTTTGCCAACGATGATGCGCAGACCTGGCTGTCGCGCTTCCGTGCCGCGGGCGTGCCCTGCGCGCCGATCAACACCTATTCCGAAGTGCTGGCCGACCCGCAGGTGGAACACATGGGCTGGGTGCAGCCGGTTGAACTGCCCAACGGCGTGCAAACGCGCACCTTCGGTTTGCCGGTGCGCTTTGACGGCCAGACCACCGCGTTGCGCTTGCGTCCGCCCGCGCTGGGCGAGCACAACGACGAAGTGCTGGGCGCCTTGCGCGCCGCCAAGAAGGGAGTGGTGGCATGAGCGTGCTGCGGATCGACAAACAGGGCGCGCGGCATGTGCTGACGCTGACGCGCCCCGACAAGATGAACGCGCTGTCCGCCGAATTGGTGGACGCGCTGATCGCCGCCCTGGACGAAGCCGAGGCGCAAGGCGCCAAGCTGATCGTGCTGAAGGGCGAGGGCAAGAACTTCAGCGCGGGCTTTGACTTCGGCGATTGGCAGTCGCAAAGCGAGGGCGACCTGTTGCTGCGCTTTGTGCGTATCGAGACCTTGCTGCAACGCCTGGCCGCGTCACCCTGCCTGACCGTAGCGCTGGCGCATGGCCGCAATTTCGGCGCGGGCGTTGACGTGTTCGGCGCCTGCAAATGGCGCGTCAGTGCGCCGGACGCCACGTTCCGCATGCCGGGCCTGAAGTTCGGGCTGGTGCTGGGCACGCGCCGCTTTGCCGCGCTGGTGGGCGCCGAACGCGCCCGCGTGGTGCTGGAGCAGGCCGCCACGTTCAGCGCGGAAGAAGCGCTGCGTGACGGCTTTGCGACCCGGCTTGCCGTGGCGCAGGAATGGCCCGACATCGAACAGCAGGCGTCGGACACGGCGCTGGCATTGACGGACGCCAGCCGCATTCAGCTCTACGCCGCGCTGTCGCAGGAAACGCCCGACGCCGATCTGGCGCGCCTGGTGCGTTCGGCCGCGGCGCCCGGCTTGAAGGACCGCATAGCCGCCTATCTGCAAGCGCGCTAACGGCACAAGAATCAGGAGGAAGACTATGGCTTCGGGCTTCAATCAACCCAACAAGCAATGCACGGTGGCCGAACTGGCTGCGCTGGTGCCCAATGGCGCGTCCATCGCGCTGGGTGGCAGCTTTTTGCACCGTGGGCCGTTCGCGTTCGTGCGCGAACTGATCCGGCAAGGCAAGCGCGACCTGGAACTGGTCAAGCAGTCGCCGGGATACGACGTCGACATACTTTGCCGCGCCGGCGTGCTGCGCCGCGTGCGCGCGGGCATCGTCGCCATGGAAGGCAACTTCGGCCTGGCGCCGTGGTATCGCCGCGCGGTGGAACGCCGCGAGATCGAACTGGAAGAACACGCCTGCGCCAGCCTTACCGCTGGCTTGCGCGCGGCGGCGTTCGGCGTGCCGTTTCAGCCTTGCGGCGGACTGCATGGCAGCGGCCTGCCGGAACTGAACGGCTGGGCCTGCCTGGACGACCCTTACGGCAGCGGCCAGAAAACCTATGTGGTGCCCGCCATTCGTCCGGACTTCGCGGTGATTCAGGCGTCGGAAGTGGATGCGTTGGGCAATGTGCGCGTGCATGGCACGGCGCATTGGGACCGCATCATGTCGCGCGCCGCCGGCAGCGTGCTGGTGGTGGCCGAGAAGGTCGTCGACAGCGCGGTGTTCGAAGCGCAGCCGGAATCCACGCTGGTGCCGTACTTCATGGTGCAGGCCTATGCGGTGGCGCCAGGCAGCGCCTGGCCCGGTTCATGCTGGCCCGACTACGCCATCGACTACCCGGCCGTTGAGGCCTATATGGACAAGAACAGCGATCTACAAGCGCACCTGGCCGCCGCGCCCGAAGTGCAAGGGGGCAATCATGGCTGAACAATGGTCGGGCTTTTCCTACATCGTGACGAACCTGGCGCGCTTCATCCGCCCCGATGAAATCACCTTCAGCGGCGTCAATTCCACCATGCCGATGCTGGCCTGCCTGCTGGCCAAGCGCGCCTACGACTGGGACTTCGTCTACATCAACGTGGCGGGCGGCGTGAACCCGCGCCCGTCGCAAATTCCCATTTCCAGTTCCGATCCGGTGCTGGCCGAACACACCGCGTCGATCTTCTCGAACGAAGATTTCTACGACCTGTGCACGCGCGGCCGCATGGACCTGACCTTCCTGGGCGCGGCGCAGATCGATGGCGCGGGCTGCGCCAACAATTCGTGCATTGGCGACTGGCACGAGCCCAAGGTGCGCTTGCCGGGCGGGGGCGGCGGCGCGGTAATGCTGCCCACGGCCAAGCGCGCCTGCACTTGGCGCACCGAGCATTCACGCCGCACCTTCGTGCCCAAGCTGGACTTCATGACGTCGTGGGGCGGTTTTCACGGGGTGGTGACGCCCATTGCCGTATTCATCAAGCGCGACGGGCGGCTGGCCCTGCAATCGTGGCATCCGGAATCCAGCTTGTCGGAAGTGCGCGAGCGCACCGGCTTTGAGTTCGATGCGACGGGCGCAGAACCCACCGCGCCGCCGACCGAGCGCGAAGTACGCGCCTTGCAAGAACTTGATGCAGACGGGCAGTTTGAACGCGACGCCGCTGTCGCGCTGCGCTAGGGAGGCCGCCATGATGCTTTCCGAACCCACGTTGGTAGCGGCGTTTGCGCGCGCCTGGAGCCAGCCCGACCGGGCCGCGCGCCCCGCCTTCGTCACCGCCGACACCACGTTGACGTATGCCGACCTGCATCGCCGGGTTGGGCGCATTGCGGACGGCGTGCGCGCGGCGGGGGTTGCGCCGGGCAGCTATGTGGCGGTTGCCATGGAGCGGTCGCTGGATCAGGTGTTGACGATACTGGGCGTGATGGCGGCGGGGGCGTGCCCCTGCCCGTTGGAACCCCGGTTGTCGGCCGAGGAAACAGCACGGCGCGTGGCGGCGGTGGGCCTGACGTGGCTGGTGCATGACGAGCCCAATATCGCCACGGCGGCGGCCAGTGGTCTGGCGTCGTCGCGGGTGCTGGAGGCGGCAGGCGTGGCAAGCGCGGCGGACGTGGCTCGTCCGGCACATTCCGCGCGTCCGGACAACGCGTCGGCGCTCGGTTGCGCCGACGAGATCTCGCCGGATGCACCCGGCTTGCTGCTGTTCACCTCCGGCAGCACTGGCAACCCCAAGGGCGTGTTGCTCAGTCACCGGGGCTTGATCAACAACGCGCGCGGCGTGTTGGCGCACACGGGTCTGACGCCCGACGACCGGCTGCTGCACGTGATGCCGCTGCATCACACCAACGCGCTGAACAACCAGATCTTCGCGCCGCTGCTGGCCGGCGCCAGCGTGGCGCTGGCGGGCCGTTTTCGCGCGGACGACATGCCGGGGCTGTTGCGCACCTTCCGTCCCACCATCATCACCGGCGTGCCCACCATGTATGCCCGCATGCTGGAACTGGAATTCGACCCGGCCAGCCTGGCGGGCCTGCGCTTTGCCCGCTGCGGATCGGCGCCCATCACCGAAGCGCTGCATCGGCGCATCGAAGCGTTTCTGGGCTGCCCGCTGGTGGTGTCCTACGGTCTGTCCGAAGCCACCTGCACGTCCACAATGAACCCGCCCAATGCGCGTCGCGTCGGCTCGGTCGGCACGGTGCTGGCCGGGCAACGCGTTACGCTGCGGCTGCCGGATGGGGCCGAGGCCGCGCCCGGTGGCGAAGGTGAAATCTGCATCGCGGGCGACAGCCTGATGCTGGGCTACCTGGGCGTGGACAATGGCGACGATGGCGCGCCAAGCTTGCTGCGCACCGGAGACCTGGGGCGCTTTGACGAAGCGGGCTACCTCAGCATCACGGGCCGCATCAAGGACGTGATCATCCGCGGCGGCGAGAACATTTCGCCCGCCCTGATCGAAGGCGTGGTGACGGGGCTGCCTTTCGTGGCCGCGTGCTGTGTGGTGGGCGCGCCGGATGACGACCTGGGCGAAGTGCCGGTGATCTTCGTGCAGCCCAAGGCCGATGCGACACCCGGCGCGGAAGAAGCCGCAACCCTGCAAGCGGACGTGCTGTCCCGGCTAGGTCGGATCTACGTGCCGCGCGACGTGTTCTGGGTCGAGCGGCTGCCGGAAAACGCGGTGGGCAAAGTAGACCGCAAGGCGCTGGCCGGCATGGCTGCACGCAAGGCCGAGCACGCATGATCCCTCTGTTGACAGCACGTTGACATGGAAAATGGCTTGTGTGGCCTCTCGCTAACCTTGCAGCGGAAGCAGGGGCCTCACGCCATCTGGCTCAGGGTCTTGCGAAAGCGCTTCAACGAGAAGGCGAACAACACACTGCCGATCAGCGCCAGCGCCAGGAAAGGCTGCCAGACGACGCTGAGCCCCGCGCCGCGATATAGGATCGCCTGGCCCAGCTCCACGAAGTGCGTGGTGGGCGCGGCCAGCATGATGTCCTGAACGAACTGCGGCATGCTTTCGCGCGGCGTCGTGCCGCCCGACAGCATCTGCAACGGCAATAGCACCAGCACCAGCAGCATCCCGAACTGCGGCATGCTGCGTGCCAGCGTCGCCATGAAGATTCCCATGGATGTGGTGGCAAACAGGTGCAGGGCCACGCCCGCCAGGAACAGCGTCACGGACCCTTCGATGGGCACGTGCAGCAGCCCCCGCACCACGAACGTCAGCGACAGGCCGGCGGCCACCAGCACCACCAGCCCCATGGACCAGACCTTGGCCACCATGATTTCCGTCGGCGTCACCGGCATGACCAGCAGGTGTTCGATGGTGCCGTGTTCGCGCTCGCGGATCAGGGCCGCGCCGGTCAGGATGATGGACAGCATTGTGACGTTATTGATGATCTCCATCAGGCTGCCGAACCACGCCTGCGTCAGGTTGGGGTTGAAGCGCATGCGCACGGCCAGCTCTACGGGCAGTTCGGTGGGCTTGCGGTAGCGCCTGACAAATTCGTTGATCTCGTCGCCGACGATCTGCTGGATGTAGTTGCTGCCCGTGAACGCCTGGCTCATCCGCGTGGCATCCACGTTCAGCTGAATCTGCGCGGGCTTGCCGGCCAGTACGTCGCGCTGGAAATTTGGCGGGATGTTCACCGAAAACGTGTAGCGCCCGGCGTCCATGCCGGCGTCGGCTTCGGCCGCCGTGGCCATCTGGGGCGGCGTGAAATGCGGGGGATAGAACGCCGACGTGATGCGCGACGACAGCGGCGAGACGTCTTCGTCCACCACGGCGATGGCCGCGTTGTGCAGCGATTCGGGCACCGCGGTGGCCGCCGTGTAGATCATCAGGGTGAACGAGATGACGATCAGCACCAGCATCATGGGATCGCGCGCCAGGCTCCAAAGCTCTTTCACGCCCAGCCGGTAGATATTGGCGACATGTCGCGGCATGGTCATCAGGCCTCCTGCTTTTTCAGTAGCAGCACCGACGCGCCCAGGATCACGGGTATCGCCACCAGCAGGGGCCAGAACGAGCCTTGCAGGCTGGCAAAGTCCAGCCCCTTGCTGAACACGCCCCGGCTGATGGTCAGCATGTGCGTGGCCGGATAGACCTGTCCGATCAGACGGCCCATGCCTTCCAGCGAGGACACCGGATTGAGCAGCCCGGCAAACTGCACCGCCGGCACCAGCGTGCCGATCATGGTGAAGAACAGCGCCGCGATCTGGCTGCGCGTGAAGGTCGACGCCAGCAAGCCGATGGCGGTCGCCACCACGTTGTAGATCAGCGCGGCGGCCAGCAGGGTAGCGAAGCTGCCGGTGATGGGCACGCCGAATACGGTCACCGCCAGCAGCGTCATCAACAGAAAGTTAAGCATCGCCAGCGCCACGTAAGGCAACTGCTTGCCCAACAGGAATTCCAAGCGCGTGACCGGCGTGACGTACAGGTTGATGATCGACCCCAGTTCTTTTTCGCGCACGACCGCAAGCGCTGTCAGCATGGCCGGCATCATCAGCAGCAAAAGCGGGATCACGGCCGGCACCATGGCCGGAAGGCTGCGCACGTCGGGGTTGTAGCGAAAACGCGTTTCGATGCTGATCTGCTGCGTGGCGGCGTTGCCCAGCCGTTCGCGCGCCTGCTGTTGCAGCCAGCCCTGGTGCATGCCCTGCACGTATCCCCGGATGGTCTCGGCGCGTTGCGGCATGGCGCCATCGATCCAGACGCCGATCTGCGCATTGCGTCCGCGTTCGACATCGCGGGCGAATCCCTGCGGGATCTCGATGGCCAGGGAGAGTTCACCGCTGCGCATGCGGGCATCCATGTCCTGGTAGCCGGAAATGGGCGGCTGCTCGATGAAATAACGCGAGCCCGACAGGTTCAAGGTGTAGTTCTGGCTCAAGCTGGTCTGGTCACGGTCCATGACGGCGTAGCGCAGGTCTTCCACGTCCAGGCTGATGCCAAAGCCGATGACGAACATCAGCAGCAGCGAGCCGGCCAGCGCTAGCGTGGCGCGCACTGGGTCACGGCGCAGTTCCAGCGTCTCGCGCCACAGGTAGCTGATCATCCGTTGCAGGTTGAAGCCGCGATGCCTGGCGGTTCTCGCTTGTGCTTGCGTGGTGATGTTTTCCGGCGTTGCTCTCGTGTCTTGCGCCTGACGGGCGGGCGCGGGTGTGTCGGCAGATGGCGTGGCAGATGGCACGCCGGACGGTGTGCCAGCACCGGCGTCGATCAGGTAGGCGATGAAGGCCTCTTCCAGCGACTGGGCGCCGCGTATCCGGATGATTTCGGCGGGTGACGCACTGACCAGCACCTTGCCCGCATGCATCAACGACATCCGGTCGCAACGCTGCGCCTCGTTCATGAAGTGGGTGGAAATGAAGATCGTTACCTGGTCCTCGCGCGCCAGCGAAATCAGCAGGCGCCAGAAATTGTCGCGGGCCACGGGGTCCACGCCCGAGGTCGGTTCGTCCAGAATCAGCAGCTCGGGTTGATGCACCATGGCCACCGCCAGCGACAGGCGCTGGCGCACACCCATCGGCAGCTTCTCGGGCAGTTCATCCAGCGCGTCGGCCAGGTCAAAGCGCGCCACCATTTTGTCCACGCGGGCGGGAATATCGGCCTCGGGCACATGGAACAGGCGGGCGTGCAGCACCAGGTTCTGGCGCACGGTCAGTTCCCCGTATAGCGAGAACGCTTGCGACATGTAGCCCACCCGGCGCCGCGTATCGATGTTGCGAGGGTCGACCTCGGCGCCGAACAGCCAGGCCTGGCCTTCGCTGGCCGGCAACAGGCCGGTCAGCATCTTCATGGTGGTGGATTTGCCGCAGCCGTTCGATCCCAAAAACCCGAATATCTCGCCTTGGCGGATGCGAAAGTTCACGTGGTCAACGGCCACGAAGTCGCCGAACCGCATGGTCAGGTCGCGCGCTTCGATGGCGATGGGGGCGTTGTCGTCCAGCGCCAATGGCGTGATATGCACAGGCTGGTGGCCGCGCCGCTTGGCCTCCGGCAACAGGGCGATGAAAGCGGCCTCAAGCGTGTCGGCGGCGGTGCGCTGTTGCAGCTCGGCGGGTGTGCCCGTTGCCAGCACGCGGCCCTCGTCCATGGCGATAAGCCAGTCAAAGCGCTGCGCCTCGTCCATGTAGGCGGTAGCCACGATGACGCTCATGCCGGGGCGTTCGCGCCGGATGTCGTTGATCAGATCCCAGAACTGCGCGCGCGCCAGCGGATCGACGCCGGTGGTCGGTTCGTCCAGGATCAGCAGGTCGGGGTCGTGGATCAGCGCGCAGCACAGGCCCAGCTTTTGCTTCATGCCGCCAGACAGCTTGCCGGCCGGCCGCGACAGAAACGGAGCCAGGCCGGTGCGGCGCGTCAGGCTGTCGATACGGCGACGGCGCTCGGCCTCGCCATGGCCGAACAAGCGTGCGAAAAATTGCAGGTTCTCTTCTACCGACAGGGTCGGGTAAAGGTTCTTGCCCAGGCCCTGCGGCATGTAGGCGATGCGGGGGCAGACGGCGTCGCGATGACGCTTGGAGGCCATGTCGCCACCCAACACATCCACCGTGCCGGTCTGGACGGCGCGCGAGCCGGCGATCAACGCCAGCAGGCTGGACTTGCCCACGCCGTCCGGGCCGATGATGCCCACCATGCGGCCGGCGGGAATGTCCTGCGTGATGGCGTCCAGCGCCCGGGTCTTGCCGTAGCGCAGTGTCACGTCCGACAGCTTGACCGCCGCGGGCGCGGGCGCTGACCAGGCCGTCGCGGTCGTGTCCATCAGGGCACCCTGACTTCCAGGTCGACGGGCCAGGCGGCGGCAGCGTCCAGCTTTAGCCAGGCCACGCCGGGCACGCCGGTCTTGACCTGCCGCAGATGCTGTTGCAGCAGCTTGCGATCGATCTGCGCCTTGACGCGGAACATCAGTTTTTGCCGCTCGGAGGCCGTCTCGACCGTTTTCGGCGTGAACTGCGCGGTGCTGGCCACGAACGACACCTTGGCCGGTATGACGTATTGCGGCGCGGCATCCAGAATGATGCGCACGTCCTGGCCCAAGGCCACGCGGCCGGCCGCCTGCTCGGGTAGGAAGAACGTCATGTAGACGTCGGCCAGATCGACCATGTTCAGCACCTTGCCGCCCGCGCCAAGCACTTCGCCCGGCTGGGCGACCAGGTACTGTACGCGGCCGGCGCGTGGCGCGCGCAGTTCGCTGTCGGTGATGTCGGCGTCGATACGCGCGATGGTGGCCAGCGCCGCATTCACCGCGGATTGCGCGCCCACCTGCGCGGCGCGCGCCGCCTGGATGGCGGCTTGCGCGGCATTCACTTGCGCGCGCGCGGCATTCACCGCCGCCTGGGCGCTGCGGACGCGGGCCCGGTCGTCGTCCAGTTCCTGGATGGACGAGGCGCCTTCCTTGGACAAGGTCTCGGATCGGGCCAAGCGCCTGCGGGCCGCGTCCAGTTCGCTCTCGCGCTGCACCACCACGGCATCGGCGGCCAGCTTGTCGCTTTCGCGCTGGGCAATCTGGGCGCTGGCGCTGGCGGCGTTGTTGATGGCTTGCTGATGCTGGGCACGCGCTTCTTCGCGTTGGGCGTTCAGCGTATCGATCTGCATGCGCGCCAGCGCCTGGCCGGCGGTGACGAAGTCTCCTTCGGCCACCAGCACCTCCTGGACGCGGCCGGCCAGCTTGGTGGCGACATCGATCTCCGTGGCTTCGATGCGCCCGTTGCCGCTGATGAAGCCAGCTCCCGGGCCGTTGTCGGCCAGCATGCGCCAGCCGGCGTAAGCGGCAGCGGCCACGGCCAGTACGAGCAGCACGGGTATCAGTTTTCGGGTGGGCAGCTTCATGGGTCTTGTCCTGTTGTTATTGCGGGGCGGGCGCTTGGGTTGCCACGCCGTCAGGGCCGGGCGCCGACTCGCCCGCCTGTGTGCCGCCTCCCAGTGCTGCGTAGAGGCCGACGCGCGCCGATAGCAACGCGCGGCGCGTTTGCACCAACGCCTGCTGCGCGGCCAACAGGTCTCGCTGCGCGTCCAGCACTTCCAGGTAGGGCGATGCGCCATGGTCATAGCGCAGCTTGGCGAGCCTGGCGCGTTCGCTTTGCGCGGCCACGGTGGCGCGCAATACCTGCACCTGTTCGGCCAGCCAGTGGCGGGCGGCCAGCGCGTCGGACACGTCCTTGAATGCGCTCTGGATGGTTTGTTCGTAGCCCGCGACGGCCTGGTCGCGGCGTATCTCGGCCAGGTCCAGGTTGGCGCTGCGGCGGCCGGCGTCAAAGATCGGCAGGTCGACGCTGGGCGTGAAGGTCCACGCGCCGCTGCCGCTTCCGAACAGGTCATTGAGTTCGGCGCTGGCGCTGCCAAAGGCGCCGGTCAAGGTGATGCGGGGAAAGAACGCGGCGCGCGCCGCGCCGATATTGGCGTTGGCCGCCTGCAGCTGATGTTCGGCCGCGACGATGTCGGGGCGCTGGGTCAAAAGGTCGGACGGCAGACCGGCGGGCAGGTCGCGCATCACGGCCGCATCATCCAGGCCGGCGTTAGGCATCGGCAGGTTCAGCGGCTTTCCCACCAGCAGCTCCAGCGCGTGCGCCTGCGTGGCGCGCGCCTGTTCCAGTTCGGCGCCCAGCGCGCGGGCCTGCTGCCACAGCGTTTCCACTTGGGTCAGGTCCAGCTTGGCGATCGCACCGACCTCGTAGCGGCGGCGGAAGATGCGCAGGGATTCCTCGCGCGAGGCGATCGTCCGGCGGGTCAGCGCCAGGCGCTCGTCCAGTTCGCGTAGTGTCAGGTAGCTGTCCGCCACCTGCGCAATCAAGGACAAGGTGACGGCGCGCGCGGCGGCATCGGACGCCAAATAGTTTTCCAGCGCGGCGTCTTTCAGGCTGCGCACGCGACCCCAGAAGTCCAACTCCCAGGTCGCCATGCCGACACCGGCCTGGTATTGGTTGGCCACCACGGGCCGACCCGTCAGATTCAGGTCCGCCGGCGTGCGCGAACGGGTGCCCGTGGCCTGGACGCCCAGCGTCGGAAACTGGTCGGCCCGCTGGATGCCGTACAGCGCGCGCGCTTCTTCCACGCGCAACAAGGCTTGGCGCAGGTCGCGGTTGTTGGCCAGCGCTTCGTCGATCAGGCCTTGCAGGACGGGGTCCGAAAAATAGCTGCGCCAGCCCACGTGGGCGGCGTTCAGCCCGGCATTCTCGCTGGAGTGCGGGGCCGACCAGGTGGCGGCCACCGGCAGGGCGGGGCGTTGGTAGGGCGGGGCCATCGACACGCAACCCTGCGCCAGCAACACGGCCAGAACGGCCGGCGCCAGGCGGGCAGCGTTCCATGCCGAAACCGGGCGGCGAGTCATGTGTCGTTCTCCATCGTGTCAATGGAAGTCTTACGTCCAACGGCGGTAACCGTGGCGTCTTCGCAGCATCAATTTTGCCCGCGGGGTGCCGGCAATTCCTTGATCGACATCAAGTTAGCGACTGACCGGTCGGTTTTTAATGAGGCCGTAGAAGGGCGTGCGACGTCGACGCCGCGCGTCATTTCGCAAGGAGCCATGAATGAGTACGCAACGCCAGCGTCTGCCACCTACGGTGCGGACGGGGCAGATTCTGGATGCCGCGCTACAGGAATTCTCGGCGGCGGGTTACGAGGGGGCGCGGATGGAAGACATCGCGCTGCGGGCAGGCCTGTCCAAGGGCGGCCTGTACGCCCATTTTTCCAGCAAGGAAGAGGTCTTTCGGGCGCTACTGGAACGGCACCTGTCGCCAGCCCGCCTGGACGCGCGCGCCATCGTCGATGGCTGCGAGTCGGTTCGGCATCTGGCGGAACGCCTGGTGGACCATCTTTACGCCAGCCTGGCCAATCCGGCCATGATCGTCACCATGCGGCTGCTGCTGGCCGAAAGCGCGCGCGTGCCGCACCTGGCGCGGCGCTGGCGGCAAGAGACGGCCGAGGCCCATCAAGCCGATATCGCCAGCTTGCTGGCCTTGGCGCGTGAACGGGGTCTGTGCGAAGGGGGCGTGGCGGCGCGACATCCCGAGCTGCTGCTCTCGCCGGTGGTGCACGCCGTCGTCATGGCCATCCTGACAGGCGCGGACGAACCCTTCGACCTGTCGGCGCGACGCGACGCGCACATCGCGCTGATTTGCGGATTGTTGTAGCGCGGAGGCTCAGGCCTGGCCGCGCAGCCGGGCTAGCTCGGCCGATAGCTCGGCCACCAGCGCCTGGGCGCGCGCCAGGGGATCCTGCGGATCCGGGGGCGGGGATGGCAACGCGCTGGCCGGTTCAGCCGGCGCATCCTGCAAGCGCGGATGCACGCTTTCGTGGCCGTTGCTGACGTCCACGTCGAACACCAATTGCTCGGCGCGGTGCCAGGTGGTGAACCACTCCAGCGGCCGGCCGTGCTGGTCCATGCCCTGGCCCTGCAGCATCAGCAAGGGTGTACCGGTCGTGGTGTCGAGCAGGTCGGCCAGCTTGGCGTCGGCGGCCACCGCGCGGATCTGGTTGCGGCCGGCGCCGGGGCGCAGGCCAAAGCGGCGCGTCAACACGCCGTGCAAGGAAGCGTCGGTCAGGTCCTCGGCGCGCAGGCCAGGCACCACATCGACGGGCAACCAGGTGCGTACATAGGCCAGCGGCGCGTCGGCCACGTGGCGCAGGCGTTCCAACATCAGCAATTTGGTGGTGCCGAAAAACGCCGCCACATCGGCGGGCGGTTCTGCGCGCGCAAAGGCCAGCACGCGCGTCTGCAAGGCCACGCCAGACTGCGCGAACTGCTCGTACAGGCCGGTGGACCGCTGCACCAGCCGGCGATGTTCCTGCGGCGCGGCCACCGTGGCCGGGCGTCCGCTTTCGCGTTGGATCAGCCCTTCGGTAGCCAGCGCGGCCAGCGCCTGACGCACCACGCTGCGCGCCACGCCAAAGCGTACACACAGCGCGGCTTCGCTGGGCAGCACGGCGCCCGTCGCCAGCTTGTTCGACCGGATGAACCCCCGCAGCAGCGTCGCCACCTGGGCGTGCAGCGGGACGTCGCCAGAGCGATCAAGAACGGGCAATGCGTCGTGCGTGGCGGGCGCCATGGAAATCAACCTCCGGTTTGTGCCCGCGCAGTTTCCCATACATGCGTCCAGCCCGGGGCCAGATGCGCGGCGCGCTCGGCGGCCAGGATCAGGCTGTCTTCGCGCGCGATGCCCTTGCCGGCGATGTCGAACGCGGTGCCGTGGTCCACGGATACGCGCACCACAGGCAGGCCCACCGTGATGTTGACGCCGTCATCGCCATACACGGCCTTGAAGGGCGCGTGACCCTGGTCGTGGTAGCAGGCGATCACGAATTGCCACTTGCCGCGCACGGCTTGCGGGAACAGGGCGTCGGCCGGGATGGGGCCGGCGGCCAGGATGCCGGCCGCATTGGCTTCGGCCACGGCGGGCGCCAGGATGTCGGCGTCTTCGCTGCCGAAGATGCCGTTTTCACCCGCGTGCGGGTTCAGGCCCGACACAGCCACCGGCTGGTCGCCCCGGCCCAGCGCCTTGGCGAACGAACCCGCCAGGCGCAGCACGGCGCGCATGCGCGTGGGCGTCAGGTCTTCAATGGCCTGGCGCAGCGATACGTGGGTGGTGGCGTGGAAGATGTAGAGGTCGCCGGCCGACAGCACCAGCGAGAAGGTCTTCACGCCGAATTCATGCGCCAGCAATTCGGTGTGGCCGGGCCACTTGTGGCCGGCGGCGTGCATGGCGGCCTTGTTCAGCGGCGCGGTCACGATGCCGTCGACTTCACCGGCGCGCGCCAGGGCGCAGGCGGTGGTGACGAAGCGCACGGAGCCATCGCCCGCGTCGGCGCTGATTTCACCCAGCTTGACGTGAGCCAGCGACGGGCCGGCTTGCAACACTTCAATCGTGCCAGGAGCGTTGGTACAGTCGGCCGCGCGGTCCAGCTTCTTCACGATGGCGGGGTCGCCACCCAGGCCGCGCACGGCGTTGACCATGACGTCTACATCGCCGACCACCAGCAGGCGGGCCTTTTGGCGCAGTTCGTCGTGGCCCATCAGCATCTTGGCCGTGATTTCCGGCCCGATGCCGGCCACGTCGCCCAGGGTGACGGCCAGCAAAGGCAGCTTGTTCGGTTGGGGTTGTGTCATCGCTTGAATCTCCTGTCGCGGATCGCGCGCACGGCGCGAACCAATACGTCTTCGGTGCCAAAGCCTCCGGCCTTGGTCACCACGGGCAGGCCCGCGGCCGTACCCCCGGTCAGCGTGCCTAGCGGCACGCCACCCATCACTTCATCCACCAGCGCGATACCGCTGGCGTTCAGCGCCACCAGCACGCTGCGCGCCCCGTCGCCGCCCGTGGCGACCACGCCGGCCGCGCGCGAGGTGGCGATCAATTGCGCCGCCAGGCTGCCCAGGCGGTCGGCAACTTTTTCCGAATCCAATCCGTCCAGTTGGCCTTCGGGCGCCAGCAGCAACACCGTGCCCGCCTCGGCGGGCGCTTTGGCGTGGGCCTGCAGCAGCGGCTGGCTCCAGGCCTGCCATGCGGTGTCATCGGCCAGTTGAGCGAGCGACGGCGTCCAGGTGTCGGCGCCCGAGGCTTGCAGGGCGGCGGCTTGAGCGCGCGCCGCGCTGTGCTGCGACGTCACCACGACCACGACGGGCGCGGTCTGGTCGGCGCCGGCCCAAACGCGGGCCAGCGGCACGGCCAGGCCGCCCGCGCCCACGGGCAGGGCGTGTACGCCCAGCAGGCCGATGGCGCGCGCCAGGCGTTCCAGGTCGGCATCGGTGCTGGCGTCAACCACCACCGTGTTGCCGGCCTGCCGGATGCGCGCGGCAAGCGTGTCGGGCGTGTCGCCGTCTTGCGCCGCCACATGGGCGCAGCCCAGCAGGGTGGGAATATGGCTTTCGGTCACCGGGGTCACCGGGTCGGTGGCGGCGGACGTCTCGGTGACCGGCTTGCCGTTGACCAACAGCACGCCGTGTTCCACGGTACGGCCGGTGGCGGGGAACGCGGGGCAGATCACCGCCACCGTGTCCGGGCCCCAGGCATCGCGCGCCGCGTCGATCTCGGCCTTAAAGGCGCCGCGCAAGGTGGAGTCCACCTTCTTGTACAGGCGCGATACGCCGGCCGCGCGCAGTTGGCGCACGTTCTGTTCAATGACGCGGGCGGCGTCGGCGGCGGGCAGCGCGCGGCTGTGGGTCGTGACCGCCAGCACTTCGACGCCGGCGGTAGCCGGGCCGGCCAGCGCCTCGTCGGCGCCGCCGATGGACAGGTGCGTGCTCCAGCCGGCGCGTACAAATTGCACCGCGGTGTCGCCGGAACCGGTCAGGTCATCGGCGACGATGGCGATGGTGGGCGTCAAAGCGCCTCTCCGCGCGCGCTGGCCAACGTGGGCGTGGCGCTGCCGTCCGCATCGGCGTCTTCGGACTTGAGTTCACCGGCGCGCTTGAGGAAGTACGAGGCCAGCATCGGCGCCAGGATCGAACTGATCAGCACGCAGGCCGCAACCTGGGCGGTGGCGGTCGACACGTATTGCTGGAAGTTGGGGTCGGCGGCGGCCACCACGGCGGGCGTGGCGATGGCGTTGCCGGCGGTCGTGCCGGCCGCGAAGCCCAGGCCGCTCTTGCCGCCACGGCGCAGAATCAGGCGATAGCCCAGGTAGACCAGGCCGCCGGTGATGGGGCTGATGATCAGGCCCAGGATCAGGCCGCTCATGCCGCCGCTGACGACCGCGCCCAGGTTGATGCCGGTGCCCAGCGCAAAAGCGAAGAACGGGATCACGATGTTGGGCACGGGCTTGAGCACGTCGCGCCACTTCGGGTCCAGGTTGCCAACCACCACGCCCAGCAGGAACGGCACCAGCGCGGCTACCAGGGCAATCATCGGAATATCGGCCAGGCCCGAGGCGCCCAGGAACAACAGGCTGAAGAAGGGGCCGTCGTTGACGGCGCTGGCGACGTAGGCGCCGCGGTCACGGGCGTCACCATACTGGCCGGTGTAGGCCAGCCACAGGCCGCCGTTGCTGTTATCGAACGCGGCCAGCAAGGCCAGGATCGACACGCCCATCACACCGTCCAGGCCCACATAGCTGCCCAGGATGATGATCAGCGTGGCGGGCACCAGCGTCTTCATCAGCAGCAGGGTGCCGGCGGTGGCCAGGATGGGGCCGCCGGTGCGGGCGTTGACTTGCGTGCCGGTCGCGAAGATCAGCAGGGCGATCAGCGGCAGGGCGCTGTTCTTGAAGAGGGCGGTGGTAAAGCCGCCGATGGCGAGCGCATCAGGGGCGAAGGTGCCGATCAGGGAACCCAGGATCAGCGGTACGAGCATCAATCCACCAGGGATTTTCTGCATGGTGCCAAAAAAAGGCGAACGGGAAGAGGCGGTGGTCGACACTTGCGTAAGTCTCCAGGACGATTCTGGTGGATTGCAGACGTTCGTTGACGCGTCTGTCAGTGGGGGTTGAAAAACCGCTAGTGTACACCTGTACGTACTGCCTGTACGTACAGGTTTTTCGTCCTGGAGGGAGGCGGCCTGCGCCGCGTCGGCTTAGAAGCGGTACGCCCCGCTGAGCATGACGGTGCGGCGCGCGCCGTAAAAGCAGTCGCCACGGTCCAGGCAGACCGTTTCATAAGTGCGGTCGGCGATGTTGTTGACGTTCAGGGCATAGCGCCACGGGCCATTGTCGTAGCTGACCATGGCGTCGAACAAGGTGACGGCGGGCGTTTCCGGCGCGCCGCCATCGCGGAACGCTGTCAGGTAGCGCACCCCCGCGCCCACCGCAAAGCCGGGCTGGCCGGCCAGCGCAAAGCGGTACTTGCTCCACAACGACGCCATGTGCTTGGGCAGGCCTTCCAGTTGCGGGTCGACATCGGTGTAGATGTAGTTGGCGATCACGTCCACGTTCTTGGTGACGCGGCCACGCAATTCCAATTCAACGCCGCGCGTGCGGGTCTTGCCGGCCTGGAGCTGGTTGTTGGGATTGTCGGGGTCGTTGGTCTGGCGGTTCTTTTCGCGCAGGTCGTAGGCGGCGGCCGTGAATTCCATGTCGGCGTCGCGGGGCATGTACTTGATGCCGGCCTCGACCTGTTTGCCGCGCATGGGCTTGTAGCGTTCGTTGTAGAAGTTCGATCCGGCAATCGGTGTGAACGATTCGCTGTAGCTCAGGTAGGGCGACCAGCCGTTGTCGGCCGCGTACATCAGGCCGAAGCGCTTGGTGGTGGCGTAGTCGGTTTCCTTGTCCTGGCCGTCGATGCGGTTGTCGGCGCGGTCGCGGCGGATGCCCGCCAGGAAGATCCAGTTCCGGTCGAACTTGATCTGGTCTTGCGCGTAAAAGCCCAGTTGCTGCTGCTTTTGCTTGGGCGTGTCCGACAGCTCGTATTCCGGCACGTTGCCGTACACGGGGTGGTACAGGTTCAGCGGCGCGCCCAGGCCGGAGGCCGTCTGGCTGGTTTCGCGGTAATGCGAATAGTCCATGCCCAGGATGACGGTGTGCTCGGTGCGGCCCCAGTTGAGCTTGCCTTCGATGTTCTGGTCGGCCAGCAGCGTGCGCATGCGCGGCTTGTTGACGTAGAAGTAGCGGTCGGTGGTGGTCTGGGCGGCGTCGATGTAGGAATCGCCACGGCGCGCGCCGTACACGTTCGGGTAGAGCGATTGATAGTCGACCCGGCTGACCGTGTTGCGGAAGTTCTGGCGGAATTTCCAGGTGTCGTTGAATTGGTGCTCAAACAGCCAGCCCACGCTGAATTGCTCGGTGTCGTAGGCGTCCCAGCCCGGCTCGCTGACGAAGCGGCGGGTGGGGATGCGGCCGTTCGGGTTCTCTTGCACCGAGCCGCTCCAGGGCAGGAATGACTGTGTGGTGCCGGCCCTGTCCTTTTGCCACAGCGCCTGCAAGGTCAGCGAGGTGGCGGCGCTGGGCTGCCACGTGAGCGACGGCGCCAGCATCAGGCGGTCGTCCTGCGCGTACTGCACCTGGGTGTCGCTGTCGCGGCCCACGGCCACCACGCGGTACAGCCATTGCCCGTCTTCGGTCACGGGGCCAGTCAGGTCCGTATGGATTTCGCGGCGGTTGTCGCTGCCCAGCACCACGCCGATTTCGCGTTGCGCTTCAGCCTGCGGGCGCTTGCTGACCAGGTTGACGATGCCGCCGGTGCTGCCCTGTCCGTACAGCATGGACGAGGGGCCGCGCAGCACTTCCACGCGCTCCATGCCATAGACCTCGGTGCGTGGGTTGTTTGAATTGAAGAACTGGCGCAGGCCGTCCAGGTACTGCGCCGGCTCCGTGCCACGGATGCGGACGTAGTCGCCGCGGTTGTCCACGCCATACGCATTGGGCCGCACGCCGGCGGCGTAGTTCATGGTGTCCTGCACGTTCTGGGCGCCCTGGTCCACAATCTGATCGCGCGGAATCACCGTGATGGCTTGCGGCGTTTCAGACAGGGGGGTGTCGGTCTTGGTGCCGGTTGCGCTGCGCGTGGCCACGTAGCCCGCGACCGGGCTGGTGGCGGTTTCGGCCGTGCCGGTCACCTGCACGGCGGGCAGCACGGTGGTGGGGCCGGCGGCGGTGGCGGGGGCGGTTTGGGCGTGGGCGGTGGTGCCCAGGCAAGCGGCCAGCGCGGCGGCGGGCAACAGGCTCTGCGGGCGCGCGCGGCGGGCGGCCCGGGTTGGATGGCGTTTCAAGTGAGTCCCCTGCGACACGGTGGTCGCTGATTACATATAGGAATTGCAACGATAATTATTATTAATTGCGCTGCGCCCACACGGCTAGGCATCCGAGCAGTCCCAGATGTAAAAAAGGCCTGCAAACCAGGCAGGCCACGGCGTTCGGGCGGGCAAAAGCCTTTTTATTCAGCGGTTTGCCCAAGGGTTGTCAGGCGGCGCTTGCCCTGCTGAAATGTTGGCCCGGCGCGACACCCTTGGCTTACGCGTACTGCGCGCGCCGCGTCCCGCCTTCGCGGCGGCTGGCCTTGTCCGCCACGATGTTGTCTTCGGCCATGCGCCGCCCGCGCTGCTCGATGCGGCCCAGAAAGTCGCGCAGCAGGGCGACTTCGCTGTCGCTCAAGTCCTGCACCAGCAGCGCGTTCAGCCGCAAGACCTCGGGCAGCAGCGCCTGATAACGCGCCTGGCCCTCGGCGGTGGCTTCGACCCGCACCACGCGACGGTCGCTACTGTCGTGCAAGCGTCGCAGCCAGCCCTTTGCACACAGCGCGCCCAGCGTGCGCGACGTGCGGGCCAGGTCCAGCTTGGCGGCGGCCGCCAGTTCTGCCGAGTTCATGATGCCGCCTTCGATGGCGCAGGCCAGAATGCGCCATTCGCGCCGCGTGATGCCGAAACGGCCTTCGCACAGCCGCACGAACACCGGGTTGGATTGCGACCACGCCTGGTACAGCCGGTACATCAGCATGTCGGACAGATGAGGAGGCGGGTCGGAAGCAGGCAGCCCTGATGCGGTCTGCTGTGCGGCGGGCTGCGCTGTCGGGGGCCGATCGGGTATCGGGTGGGTTGGCATGGCGTCTCCTCCTTGCCGCAGTGCGGGCCGCGTCCCGCGCGGTGCGTGCTGCATATCGTTATCGAAAGTCCTGGATTAGATCAAGCAACGGCCGCGTTGCTAAATTGTTTCTGCTTATTTGGATTTGGCCAGGCAGACAGAACCATAACCGACAGCGGGCCACTGTCCCCAGGAGAAGACGATGCATCAATGGACGAAGGGATGGATGGCAAAGGCCATTGTGGCCACGGCCGTGGCCACGGGGGCGTCGCTGGCCTGTGCGCAGCAAGCGCCGCTGGACGGCACCTTGACGATCGTGGTGGGCTACCCGCCGGGCGGCAGTTCCGACCGCATTGCGCGGCTGGTGGCCGACCGCCTGAAGGACCGCGTGGGCGTGCCCGTGGTGGTTGAAAACAAGACCGGCGCGGGCGGGCGCATCGCGGCCCAGACGCTGCATGCGGCGCCGGCCGAGCAAAACGTGCTGATGCTGGCCAACCCCGCGGTCATGGTCGTGGCGCCGCTGGTCTACGCCCAACCCGGGTATGACGCCAAGCGCGACTTTACGCCGGTGTCGCTGGTCAGCCGCTACAAGTTTGCGCTGGCCGTGCCGGCCAGTTCGCCCATCAAGAACGTGCCCGCTCTGCGCGAGTGGTTGCGCGCCAACCCCAAGCAATTCACGGTGGGCGTGCCGGCCACCGGCAGCCTGCCGCACTTTTTCGCGCTGATGCTGGGCCGCGAGATCAAGCAGGATCCGGAAGTGATCGGCTATCGCGGGTCCGCGCCCTTGATATCGGAACTGATCGGCGGCATCCTGCCGCAAGGCATCGACACGCTGGACACCCTGTTGCCGCAGCACCGCGCCGGCAAGATCCGCATCCTGGCAACCTCTGGCGACACGCGCGATGCGGATCTGCAAGACGTGCCCACCTTCAAGGAAAGCGGCGTGGACCTGGCTGCCGATGGCTGGAACGCCTTCTTCGCGCCCGCGGCTATGCCCAAGGCCAAGGCTGACCGCCTGGGCGCCGACATTGCGGCCATCATGCGCGACCCCGGCATGGAAAAAGCCGTGCGCAGCGTGTACCTGGAACCGGTGTCGCAGGACGCGGCCGGCACCGCCAAGGCGCTGGACGCCTATCGCAAGCAATGGGAACCGGTGGTGCGTGACTCCGGCTTCACGGCCACGCAATAGGGGCGGCAATGAGCACGGTGCAGAATGTGTTGTTCATCATGGCCGACCAGTTGCGGGCGGATCACCTTAGCTGCTATGGCCATCCTTATTTGCAAACCCCCAGCCTGGATGCGCTGGCGGCGAGCGGCGTGCGCTTTGACCGCGCCTTCGTGAATTCGGGCGTGTGTGGTCCATCGCGCATGAGTTACTACACGGGCCGCTACCCCTCGCGCCACGGTGCCACCTGGAACCGCGTGCCGCTGTCGGTCAACGAGATCACGCTGGGCGAGTATCTGGCGGGGCAGGGGCGCGAGCTGGCCCTGGCCGGCAAAACCCACATCATTCCCGACAAGGCCGGCATGGAACGCTTGGCCATCGACGGCGCATCCGAGCTGGGCGTGCTGCTCAGCCGGGGCGGCTTCACGGAACTGGACCGCTACGACGGCCACCACACGCCCGGTCAGGAAAGCGGCTATCCCGCTTTCCTGCGCCGCCACGGCTACGACAGCGCCGACCCCTGGACCGACTACGTGATTGCCGGCGTGGACGCCAACGGCCAGATCGCCAGCGGCTGGAACATGCGCAACGTGCATCTGCCGTCGCGCGTGGCCGAAGCGCATTCCGAAACCGCCTACATGACGGATCAGGCGCTGGACTTCATGCAACGCCGTGGCAGCCAGCCCTGGGTGCTGCACCTGAGCTACGTCAAACCGCACTGGCCTTACATGGCGCCGGCCCCGTACCACCAGCGCTATACCGCTGACCAATGCCTGCCCGTGCGGCGCAACCAGGAAGAGCTGGCGAACGCGCATCCCGTGGTTGCCGCCTATCGCCAGCAGGAAGAGAGCGTCAGCTTTTCCAGCGATGAATGCGTGCGCGTGGTGCGGCCGGCGTACCAGGGGCTGATCCGGCAACTGGACGATCACCTGGGCAGATTGTTCGACTACATGGAAGGCGCGGGCCTGATGAAGAACACGCTGATCGTGTTCACGGCCGACCATGGCGATTTCCTGGGCGACCACTGGCTGGGCGAAAAAGAACTGTTCTACGACACCGTGCAGCGCGTGCCGTTCATCGTGATGGACCCGTCGGCGGCTGCCGACGCCACGCGCGGGCAGGCCTTGAACGACATGGTGGAAAGCGTGGACGTGGTGCCCACGGTGCTGCGCGCATTGGGCACGCCCGGACCGTCGCATCGGCTGGAAGGCAGGGAACTGCAAACGCTGCTGCATGGTCGGGGGGACGGCGCTGAATCCGGTGCTGCATCCGGCGTTGCATCCGGCACGGCATCCGGTATCGCATCCAGCGCTGCATCCAGCACGGAATGGCGCGATTGTGTGTTCTCGGAACTGGACTACAGCTTCCGCCAGGCCCGCATCCTGCGCGGCAAGACGCCGCAGAATGCGCGCGCCTGGTCGGTGCGCACCGACCGCTGGCGCTATGTGTACTGGCTGGACGAGCCCGAGCAGCTGTTTGACCTGCACGCCGACCCGGATGAGTTCCAGGACCTGGGCACCAGTGCCACGCACGCGGCCACACGGCTGGAACTGCGGCAGCGCCTCTTGGACTGGATGCTGCGCGGCAAGCGGCGCACCACCATCAGCGACGAAGCCGTGGAAAAAGCCACCAACGCGCACAAGCGGGCGGGGGTGTTCTTCGGGCAGTGGTAGTGAGGGAAGGGCAAGGAAGGGAGGTCCATATGCCACGGCTGGCGCAACTCGTAGGATGGGTGCAGCGCGGCACGGTCATGCCCAGAACCCACAACGCCGATCGCGCGGAACCCATCTTGCAATGGTTGCTGTGTGGGAAGGCTGCGGAAGAATTGGGGCGCGGCTTGATGGGTTTCGCGCGATTGACGGCTTCGTTCTTTTTGCTGCCTTGCCGCGCTGCACCCATCCTTGTATGTTTTCATAGCACTTACCGATCTTGCTTCGGGGGTGCTGGGGATCGGGACGCACCCATCCAT
>NZ_JBCGCS010000024.1:0-93039 GCF_038594925.1 Achromobacter sp. JD-1
GGTCTGGCGCACTGGTCAGTCCTTCGATCCTGGGAAATTGCGGCCGGTTATGGGTTGACCCAAACCATAGAATCTCGTTGCCGCCTGCGGCGGCTGCCTTCGGATTCCCTCGGGCTTATCGACTCCCCGCGCCACCAGGCCGCCACCACCCCGAGCTGCGCCGCAGAAACTTGTCGGTTGCTGGGGCGGGCGGTGTGCTTGGCATGCTTCTGTGAGGCTGGTGAGGGATTGGAACAGTGTGCAGGGCCGCCAAAGCCGGCCGCGCGGGCGGCCTCTTTTGGCGTTTGGTTTGGTGGCATTTTCCGGGCGTGATTCGACGGACCTCTCTTGGCATGTAATCCGACGACGGACGTTGGCACCTGATTCAACGGACCTATCCTCGGCACCTGACGCGACGGTACTTTGTAGGATGGGTGAAGCGCGGCACGCCCGTCACGCGAAATCCGACGCTTAACGCGCGCAACCCATCACGATCAACCCACACCAACCGCCGTCGAAGCACACGCCCGACACTGCGGGGAAACCCGATATAAAAGTTTGCATGGCGTCCATGATCCAGGGTTATGCCTGGGCCGTCCGCCAACACCGTCCGCGGGCTGAATCCTCAATTTAATCAGCGCCTTGGCCACAATTTCCGCCCAGGCCGCCATCTGCCGCAACCCAACCGCTCACGGTATCGCAAAGTCGCGAAGGCATGCATGCTTCTTTCTTACGGTCGCGCGCGCCATTCGCCGCACCCCCCCCCCCGGCACTCGAACCCCATTCGAAACGAACTTCTGGAGATTGACATCGTGAGTAACGCATCCCCCGCCCGCAAAATGGGCCTGGCGGTCGCCCAGATGGGCGCCGTGAATCTTGCCGACACCCGCGCGGTGGTTGTGCGTCGCCTGGTCGAGATGATGCGTGAGGCCGCCGCCCGCAAGGCGGAATTCGTGGTGTTTCCCGAACTCGCCCTGACGACCTTCTTCCCGCGCTACTGGATGGAAGACGCCGAAGCCGTGGACCGCTTCTTTGAAAAGTCCATGCCCAATGCCGATGTGCAGCCGCTGTTCGACACCGCGCGCGAGCTGGGCATCGGCTTTTACCTGGGCTATGCGGAAGTGACGCCGGAAGGCCGCCAGTTCAATACGGCCATTCTGGTGGATCGCTCGGCCAAGATCATCGGCAAATACCGCAAGATCCATCTGCCGGGCCACTCGGACCACAAGGTTGACGCGCCGTTCCAGCATCTTGAGAAGAAGTTTTTTGAAGTCGGCGACCTGGGCTTTGGCGTGTGGGAGACCAACGACGTCAAGATCGGCATGTGCTTGTGCAATGACCGCCGCTGGCCCGAGACGTACCGCGTGATGTCGCTGCAAAGCGCCGAGCTGATTGTGCTGGGCTACAACACGCCGTCGCTGAACATCCATTGGAACGAGCCCGCGCACCTGCGCACCACCACGCACGAGATCGTGCTGCAGGCCAGCGCCTACCAGAACGCGGTGTGGGTCGGCGCCGCCGGCAAGTGCGGCCATGAAGACGGCCACCACATGATCGGCAGTTCGATGATAGTGGCGCCGTCCGGCGAGATCGTGGCGCGTTCCAGCGGCGAGGAAGACGAAGTGATTACCGCGAAGATCGACCTGGGCATGGGCCAGACCTTCCGCGAACACGTCTTCAACTTCGCCAAGCATCGCAGCCCGCAGCACTACAAGCTGATCACCGAACGCACCGGCGCGGGCGAGCCGCTGCCCGTGCCGGACGTGGCTTAAGCCCGGTTGAAAATTGCCTGCGTCATCGCAGGCAATTTTTTTGGCGACCAGGGATAGCTGCGCCAGGGAATGCCTTCAATGGAGGGCGGGGCGCATCGGGGAATGTCTTGGCAATGACTGGCGCAGGCGCAATTCAGGAATGTCTTGGCAATGGAGGGCGGGGGCGCATCCAGGAATGCCATTGGCAATGGCCGGCGCAGGCGCACCTGGAATGCCGTGGCAATGGAGAATAGGAGCGCATCCTGGAATGCCATTGGCAATGGATGTCGGAGGTTCCATCCAGGGTTGGATCAAGTCCGCCAATAGCTTCCCGAGTGGGCGGGATCTCGACAATCCGGCCCATGATCATCACGACCCACTGCCCACGCTGCTAGACTGCCTTCGGCTCTTTGATTGATTGACCCTTTTCAGGCACTGATCCCATGCGCTTTATCGACACCGAACAGACACGCGGCGCTCTGTCATTCGACGCCGTCATTCCCGCTTTGCGCGAGGCATTCCGCCAGGGCGCCACCGTGCCCACGCGCCACGTCCACGCCATCCAGTCGGGAACGGCGCACGGCACCACGTTGATCATGCCGGCCTGGAGCGACCGCGGTTACTTCGGCGTGAAGATCATCAACATCTTTCCCGAGAACACGCACCAGGGCCTGCCCGGCCTGCACGCCACCTACAACCTGTACAGCGCCACGACGGGCGTGCCGATCGCGCAGGTGGATGGCGACATCGTCACCGTCTACCGCACGGCGGGCGCGGCCGCGTTGGGGGCGGATTACCTGGCGCGCAAGGATGCGAGCACGCTGCTGATCGTGGGCTCGGGCCGCATCGCGGGCCTGGTGGCGCAAGCCATGCGTACCGTGCGCCCAATTCAGCGTGTGATGGTGTGGAATGTGCGCGAGGCCGGCGCCCAGGCGCTGGCGGAAAAACTGCGTGAACAAGGCTTCGACGCCCAGGCCACGACCGACCTGGAATCCGCCGCGCGCGCGGCCGACATCATCAGTTGCGCCACCTTGTCCACCGTGCCGCTGATACAAGGCGCCTGGTTGCGCCCGGGCACGCACCTGGACCTGATCGGCAGCTTCACGCCCGAGATGCGTGAAACGGATCCGGCCTGCTTTGACGGCACGACGGTCTACGTGGATACCGACGAAGCCCCCACCAAATCCGGCGACCTGCTGTCAGCTTTCGACGCCGGCGTACTAACGCGCGACGCCATCCAGGGCAATCTGTACCAGCTCACCACCGGCACCCGCCCCGGCCGCCAAACCGACCAGGAAATCACGGTCTTCAAGGCCGTCGGCAGCGCCCTGGAAGACCTGACGCTGGCCACCCTAGTCTACGAATCCCTGAACCCAGCCTCGTAATGCGTCGGATGGGCGACGCGCGGCACCCCCGTCACGCGAACCCCGTTCACCCATCACGTAGGATGGGTGAAGCGCGCGAACGACGGAAAAAGAACCCCACCACCGAACGCGCGCAACCCATCACACAACGCCCGCAAGTCCCCCATCACCCTCAAGGCACCAACGACAACCCCACCCGGAACTGCGATTCATTGCGCTGGTTATACCCAAGCAATGTCTCGCCATACCCGTTGAAATACTGCAAATGCAGATACCCGTTCATGTTCAACCAAGTGCGTTGCAGCGGCCACGCAAAGTCCAACTGCGTCGTCCGGCGCTTCTGATCGCCCTGGCGGTACATCGCTGACACCACCGCGCCGTTGTCCTGCGCCCAACGCAATTGCCAATCAACGTGCCCGGCATAATCGGCGTAGTCCCGGTTCTCATCGGCCACGCCAAAGTAAGCCTTGACCTTAGGCGCAAAGGTCAGCGTGCTGCCGCCGTCAAAACGGTAGTGAAAGCGCGGTTCGATGTAGCCGTCGTTAACCGAACGCGAGTCTTCGCCATCCTTGCCGTTGGAGCTGTGTTCCACCCCCGTGTTCATGCCGAAGCGCCAGTTCTGGTTGGCGGATTGCCAGATGTTGTCCGACAGCCAGAAGGCGCTGGGGTTGAAGGTGGTGTCGATGAAGGGCATGGAATCGCCCTGCAAATCCCACAGCGAGGTCTGGGTATAGGCCAGGTAGAAATTCTCGCCCCACGTTGCCGGGCGGTCGCCCGACGGGCTGAACAAGCGGTATTTGGCGCTGATCTGAAAGCGCGCCGTGGTGCGGCCGCGCGTGCCGATGTCGAAGTAGACGGGCTTGTATTCCGAGATGGAACTGCGGAAGCGGTCGAACGCGGTTTGCGGCTGCACGGTAGGCGCCACGGTGGCGTCGGGCGCGGGGCCGCCGTCGGGCGATGCGCCCGCGGCGGTAACGGCGGCCACGGGCAGGGGCTGGCCGCTGCGGGCGTCCACCACCGGGCCTTGGGCCGGCGTGCTGGCCAGGGTGCCGCTTTCGCGGCCGGTGGCGTCCAGCGCCATCAAGGACGGCTCGCCTTCAATCGACACGGCCTGCAGGCCGCGCGCATTGCTGGGCACCACCGCCTTCCATGCCATGCGGGCAAAGTTGTTGACGGGCACGCTATAGCTGGCGCGGTCGCCGTCCAGCTTGGCCAGGCTGCGCACGATCTGGCCGTCCTGGCTGCGCCATTGCAGCACCAGTTCAGGCGGCGCTTCCCAGTTGGCGCGTGCGCTGCCGTCGTTGAAGTACACGGCTTCGATGCGGACGGTTTCGCCGGGCGCGGCGGAGGGGCGGTCCAGGCGGTACGACACGCCTGCCGCGGCCGAGCCGGCGGCGCTCAGGGCGACGGCGGCGGTCAGGGTGCGCAGGGCGAAGTGAGGGTGTGCAAGACGGCGTAGGGACATGGGAACGGTGTGTTTTTCTTGTGACGAAGAAATGTAGCATCGCCTGCCGCAACTGTTTGTAAGCCAGGCTTATCGGATGTAGGCCATGTAATAAACAGGTGTTACGCAGGATGTCGTGCGATGGCCCATGCAACAAGGCCCCGCGCGGATCCAACCGCGCGGGGCCTTGCATTTCAAGCCAATGTTCGCAGACTTTCCAGCAGGCTTACTCGCCGAACTTGATCCCCTGCGCCAACGGCAGGTTGCGCGAGTAGTTGATGGTGTTGGTGGCGCGGCGCATGTAATTGCGCCAGGCGTCGGAACCCGATTCGCGGCCGCCGCCCGTTTCTTTTTCGCCACCGAACGCGCCGCCGATCTCGGCGCCGGACGTGCCGATGTTGACGTTGGCGATGCCGCAGTCGGAACCGGACGCCGACAGGAAGGTCTCGGCTTCGCGCAGGTCATTGGTGAAGATGGCCGACGACAGGCCTTGCGGCACGCCGTTCTGCAAGGCCAGCGCGTCGCCGAATTCCTGGTAGCGCATCACGTACAGGATGGGGGCGAAGGTTTCGTGGCAGACCACGTCGGTCTGGCCGGGCATTTCGGCGATGGCCGGGCGCACGTACCAGGCGTTGGGGTATTCATCGGCCAGCACGCGCTCGCCGCCGGTGACCTTGCCGCCTTGCTCGCGCGCGGCGCGCAGCGCGTCTTGCATGGCGTCAAACGATCCCCGGTCGATCAGCGGGCCGACCAGGTTGCCGCTGTCCAGCGGGTTGCCGATGGGGGCGCTGGCGTAGGCCTTGTGCAGGCGTTGCACCAGGGCGTCGGCCACGCTTTCGTGCACGATCAGGCGGCGGGTGGTGGTGCAGCGCTGGCCGGCCGTGCCGATGGCGCCAAACACGATGCCGCGCGCGGCCATGTCCAGGTCGGCGGTGGGGCCGACGATGATGGCGTTGTTGCCGCCCAGTTCCAGCAGCACGCGGCCAAAACGTTGCGCCACGCGCGGGCCTACCTGGCGGCCCATGCGGGTGGAGCCGGTGGCCGACACCAGCGCCACCGTATGCGAATCCACCAGCGCTTCGCCCACGTCACGGCCGCCGATCAGCACTTCGGACAAGCCGGCGGGCGCGTCGCCGAAACGCTGCATGGCTTGCGCGAAGAGCGCTTGGCAGGCCAGGGCGGTCAGCGGGGTTTTTTCAGAGGGCTTCCACACCACGGCGTTGCCGCAGACGATGGCCAGCGCCGCGTTCCACGACCACACTGCCACGGGGAAATTGAAGGCGCTGATCACGCCGATGACGCCCAGCGGATGCCAGGTTTCCATCATGCGGTGGCCGGGGCGTTCGGACGCGATGGTCAGGCCGTACAACTGGCGCGACAGGCCGACGGCGAAGTCGCAGATGTCGATCATTTCCTGCACTTCGCCTTCGCCTTCAGCCACGATCTTGCCGGCTTCCAGGCTGACCAGGCGGCCCAGCGCCGTCTTGTTCTCGCGCAGGGTTTCGCCCAACAGGCGGATCAATTCGCCTCGGCGCGGGGCCGGCACGTCGCGCCAGGCCAGGCTGGCCTGGCGGGCGCGCGTGATGGCCGAATGGGCCTGGGCCACCGTGTGCTCATGCACCTGCGCCAGTTCAGCGCCGTCGATCGGGCTGCGCGCGGTCAGCGTGCCGCCGGTAAGCGCGTCGGGGTTCAGGCCGAGCGCGCGCAGGATGTCTTGGGGGGTGTCCATGCCGGTTCCTTGGATTGCCAGCGAAGTCATGGCTTCGCTTAAGGGTTATGCCTAAGTGGCGATTCGGGAAAAAAATTTACTATACGAAACTCCAGCGTGAATTGCGAAACTTTTTTGCTTAACCCGCTTAAGCGCGGTTTTCGAGGTGCATCAGTGGCAGACGCTTTACTGGATGTCCAGGCAGTCACCAAAACGTTCCATCGCGACGGGCAGCCCCCGCATCTGGCGCTGGACGGCGTTGATTGCCAGTTGAACAAGGGTGAAGTCATGGTGGTGGTCGGGCCGTCGGGCTCCGGCAAAAGCACCTTGCTGCGCACGCTGAACGGCCTGGAAAGCATTGATAGCGGCACCATTCGCGTGGACGGCGTGTCCTTGACGGACCCGGCCACCGACGTCAATCGCTGGCGCACCAATGTCGGCATGGTTTTCCAGCACTTCAACCTGTTCCAACACCGTACTGCGCTGGACAACGTGGCGCTACCCCAGCGCGTGGTGCGCGGGCGCAGTCGCGCAGATGCCGAACGCTACGCCCGCGATCTGTTGGGCCGCGTCGGCATGGCCGACTTCGGCGAACGCTATCCCAGCCAGTTGTCGGGCGGCCAGCAGCAGCGCGTGGCCATCGCCCGCGCGCTGGCCATGGACCCCAAGCTGATGTTGTTCGACGAGGCCACGTCCGCGCTTGACCCTGAAACCGTGGGCGGCATCCTGGAACTGATGCGGCAACTGGCGCGTGACGGCATGACGATGGCCGTCGTCACCCACGAAATGGGATTCGCGCGCGACGTCGGCGACCGGGCCTTGTTCATGGACGCCGGCCGCATCGTGGAAATGGGCACGCCGGACGAAGTGTTCGGCCATCCCAAGGAGCCGCGCACGCGCGCTTTCCTGGACAAGATTCTGTAGTTCAAGCAACTACCGCAGTTCAAGCAGTCCAAGCACAGGCCGGTCCGGCAAATCCGGGCGCTGCCGGCCATGCGGCAACACCCTATGCCAAGCCCGGAACGACGTCATCCACCACAAGGGAATATCGAAATGCTGAAAATCAAACAATGGCTGGGCCTGGCCAGCATCGCCGTCGCCGCCAGCACCGTGGCGCTGCCCGCGCAAGCCGACGAACTAAGCGACATCATCAAGCGCGGCGAACTGCGCGTTGCGGTGCAAACCTCGGGCCCCTTGATGAGCTTCATGGACAAATCCGGCAAGCGCACCGGCCTGGCCGTGGAAGTGGCCAAGCGCATGGCCGACGACCTGGGCGTGAAGCTGGTCCTGCAAGACTACGAATGGAAGGGCCTGCTGCCGGCGCTGTTGTCCGGCAAGGCCGACATGGTGGCCGCCGACATGACGCCCACCCCGCAGCGCGCGGCGCAAGTGCTGTTCTCGGCGCCCATGTTCTATGCCGAAACGGTTGCCGTGGTGCAGAAGGACTCGCCCTACAAGTCGTATCAGGAACTGAACAAGGAAGGCCTGAACGTTGGCGTGCTGGGCGCCAGCACCTACGCCGAAGCCGGCAAGAAAATGCTGCCCAAGGCCACCATGAAAGAGTTCTCGGGCGGCAGCGCCCCGGTGGGCCAGGCCCTGTCCAGCGGCCGTCTGGACGCCGGCATCATGTCCATGTCCACCGCCAACCAGTTCCTGGTGGACTTCGGCAACCTGCGCGTGCTGGACGGCGTGATGGTGCGCGAGCCGCTGGCGTTTGCCGTCGGCCCCAACGCCTTCCGCCTGAAGTTCTGGCTGGATAACTGGCAAACGCTGAAGACCGCCGACAACACGCTGCCCGAGCAGGTGAAGTACTGGTACTCCACCGACTGGAAGAAAGACCACCAATAAACCGCGCCACATAACCAGGAGACCGGAGCGCCCATGGATTGGCTGATCGACTACTACAACTGGCGCATCGTCAGCCAGTACACGGGCGAATTCGCCACGGGCCTGGCCAACACGCTGATCGCGGCGGGCGCCAGCCTGGTGCTGTCCGTGTTGGCCGGCGTGCCGCTGGCCTTGCTGCACATGTCGCGCCGCGGCGCCATCTGGCGCCCGGTGGCGGCCTACGTGCAATTCATCCGGTCCACCCCCTTGCTGGTGCAGATCTACCTGGTGTATTACGCGGTGCCCATGGTGATACCGGGCGCCGGGCGCTGGAGCGAAATGGTGCTGGGCATCATGGCCATGACGCTGCACCACGCCGCCTACATGAGCGAGATCATCCGCGTGGGCATTGAATCCGTGCCGCGCGGCCAGATCGAAGGCGCCAAGGCTTGCGGCATGAACTATCAACAGCGGCTGCGCTACGTGGTGCTGCCGCAGGCATTCGCCAACACGCTGCCGCCGTTGCTGGGGCAGACCGCCGTGCTGATCAAAGACACGTCCCTGCTGTCGCTGATCACCGTATTCGAACTGGTCGCGGCCGGCGTGCAGATGAACAGTGACCGCATCGTGCCCAGCGAAAGCTTCCTGACGATTGCCGCGGGCTACCTGCTGATCTACGGCGTCATGCTGTTGTTGTCGCGAGGCGTCAGCCTCTGGTTGGCCGGCCCGGCCTGGAACGCGAGGTAAGCATGCTGGATTCCTATCTTTCCACCGCCGGCGTCGTGCTGCCCTTTCTGCTGAAGGGCTTCTGGGAAACGCTGAAGATATCGTTCGTGGCCATCATCGCGGGCTCGCTGCTGGGCTTTGTGATAGGGGTGATACGCAGCTACCACATCCGTGGTATTCACCAGTTGTTGGGCCTGTACATCCACATCCTGCGCGGCACGCCGTTCCTGGTGCAGCTTTATATCTTCTACTTCGTGCTGCCCAACTCCGGCATCGAACTGCTGCATTGGGATTCCGCCACCGCCGCCTTCGTGTCGCTGTCCGTGTACACGTCCTGCTACGTCGCTGAAATCGTCATGGGCGCCATCCAGTCCGTGCCGCGCGGCCAGACCGAAGGCGCCATGACGCTGGGCCTGCGACCCCTGCAGATCCTGCGGCTGGTCGTGTTGCCGCAGGCCATGCGCCTGATCGTGCAACCCATGAGCGGCGTCTACGTCATGCTGATCAAAAGCACCGCCATCCTGTCGGTGGTCGGCATTACCGAACTGACGCGCCAGGGCGAGGTATTCATCATTACCTTTCCCGCTAAATCGCTGTTCATCTACGGCATGATCGCCGCCATCTACTTCATCTACTGCTACCCGTTGCTGCGCCTGGCCAACTGGCTGGAAAAGCGCCTGACGGGCGGCCTGCAAGGCGCAAGCCTGCATTGACACGGACCTGAACCGGCATGGCCTCCGAGTACATCGACACCTACTACAAGCGCACGCTGTCCGACGCGAACACGCGCTATGCGCCGCTGGCCGGCGTGGCCAGCACCGACGTCTGCGTGGTGGGCGGCGGACTGGCCGGCTTGTCCACCGCGCTGGAACTCGCCCGACGCGGCCGCAGCGTCACCTTGCTGGAAGGGCGCCGCATCGCCTGGGGCGCATCCGGGCGCAACGGCGGCTCGGTGTCGCCCGCGTTTTCGGCCGGCGCCGACGCCATCAAGCGCCATGTGGACGAAGACCACTACCGCCAGCTTTACCGGCTGTCGATGGAAGGCGTCGAGATCATCCGCGACAACATCCGCACACTGGCCATCGCCGACGCCCACAAGGTCGACGGCCGGCTGCGCGTGGTGCGCTACGAAGCCACCGACGCGCTGAACCAATGGTGTGACGCCCAGCGCCGCGACTTTGGCCGCGATGTGCGCTTCCTGACGCGCAGCCAGGTGCGTGAACGCCTGCTGTCCGACGTCTATCACCAAGGCGTCGAAGACCCGGCCTCGTTTCACTTTCATCCGCTGAACTACGCGCGCGCGCTGGCCCGAGAATGCGTGCGCCTGGGCGTGCGCATCCATGAAGATTCCCCCGTCACCGGCGTCACGCTGACCGGCGCCGTCAAGCACCTGAAAACCGCCCAAGGCCAGATCGAAGCGCGCACCGTGGTGCTGGCCACCGGCGGCTACACAGGCGACGTCGTGCCCGCGCTGCGCCGCGCGATGCTGCCCATTGCCACCTACATCATGCTGACCGAACCGCTGGGCGACCGCGTGCTTGAGGCCATCCGCAGCACCGCCGCCATCGGCGACGACCGCCGCGCCGGTAATTATTACCGCGTGCTGGATGGCGGCCGTATCGGCTGGGGCAGTAGAATCACCACCCGTGTCGACGACCCACCCGATCTGGCCGAATCGCTGCGCCGCGAATTGCTGTCCGTTTACCCGCAATTGCAGGGGCTGCGCGTGGAAACCGCCTGGTCGGGCCGCATGGCTTACGCCCGGCATCTGATGCCGCAGATTGGCCAGCTGGCGCCAGACGTCTGGTATTGCACGGCGTTCGGCGGGCACGGCATGAACACCACCTCCATTGGCGGGCGCGTCGTGGCCGAAGGGATCACCGGCGACACGCAACGCTATAAATTATTCGAACCTTTTGGGCTGGCCTGGAACGGCGGCGGGCTGGGCACGGCGGCGGTTCAACTGACTTATTGGTCTTACCAGGCGCGCGACTGGTGGCGGGAGCGCACCACGCGGGCATGACAAGGTACACAGGATGCACGGCAACAAACAAAGCGCGTTGGCGCAACGGCTGCGGGCCCTGCGCCAAGCGCGCAATTGGACCCTGAAGCAGGCGGCGGCAGCCACCGGCGTTGCCGCGTCCACGCTGTCGAAAATAGAAAACAGCCTGCTGTCGCCCACCTACGACAACCTGATCAAGATCGCCGCGGGCCTGGACCTGGACGTAGCCGAACTCTTCACCGCGTCCGACGCCCACATGGGCACCGGCCGCCGCAGCCTCAGCCGCGAAGGCGAAGGCCGCCAATACGAAACCCCGTACTACGACCACCGCCTGCTGTGCACCGCGCTGTCACACAAGCGCATGATGCCGTTTCACACCCGCGTCAAGGCGCGCTCGTTCGACGAATTCCAGGACTGGAGCCGCCACCGCGGCGAAGAATTCGTCTACGTGCTGGAAGGGGAGGTCATGCTGTACACCGAGTTCTACGAACCGGCGCGTTTGAAGGCGGGCGAAAGCTTCTATATAGACAGCCGCATGGGCCACCGGGTAATCAGCCTGAGCGAGGCGGATGCGATGGTGCTGTGGGTGTCCACGCACGCGGATATCGAGGACGAGTAGGGGCGTGGGGGAGGAGAGGCGCGTGCGGTGGGCCGCGTTACACGTTTTTCGGCAACAAGGTAAAATGCGGCGCCCGGACATCTTCCGGGGTCATCAAAAGACTGCGCGGCAGTAGCTCAGCTGGATAGAGCACGGGCCTTCTAAGCCCGGGGTCGGGGGTTCGAGCCCCTCCTGCCGCGCCAGAATAGTCTGCAAATACAAGGCTTTGAACGGGCCCACCCACCGAGCCCCACCCACCGAGTCCACCCACTCGCGGTCCAGAAGCCACATCGCGTCGTTGCATTGGTCGATGTATTCGCTGAAGGCGCCGTCCACCATGCCGTCCGTGTCGTGTCTATAATGCGAATCGTTATTGTTCCATTTTGGTGCGGGCGCAGCCGTGTCTTCCTCATCCGATGTTATGAAAGGCCAGGCGGTCGAGGACCTTTATCGCGTCCATCACCGCTGGCTGGTGACACTACTGCGGCGCAAGACGGGTAACGTCGACCAGGCGGCCGACTTGGCGCACGACACCTTCGAACGGGTCTTGCGTGACGATATCCGCGCCATCATCGCGGCGCCGCGCGCCTGCCTGACCAACATCGCTCGCACGCTGACGATCGGCCACTACCGCCGGGCGGCCGTCGAGGGGGCCTATTGCGAGGTGCTGGCGCGCCAGCCCGTCGACGTGGCCCCTTCGCCGGAAGAGCAGGCGCTGGTGGTCGAGGCGGTGACGGCGGTGTGCGCCGTGTTGGATGGCTTGTCGGTGCACGTGCACCGGGTGTTCATGCTGGCGCAGGTGCAAGGCCTGTCGCAGCCCGAGATCGCCCGCGAATTGGGCATTTCCACCAACGCCGTACAGAAAGCCTTGTCCAAGGCCTTGCAGCATTGCTATCTGGCGATCTATGGCTGACGCCGCGATGCTAAGCAAGCGTGCCCCGGACGGCCTGCCGGTCGATCGCAAGCGCCTGGCGCAGGCGGCCGACTGGATGGCGCGGCTGCAAGGCGAGCCCAGCGACGCGACGGTGGCCGCCTGTCTGCGCTGGCGTCAGGCGCATCCCGACAACGAAACCATCTGGCAGCGGATGTGCGCCATGCGCGGCGATCTTGCGGCGCGCTGTGCCGTGGCGCCGCCGGCGGTCGCGGTCGAATTGATCGAGCGGGCCGCGATGCGCCGCGCGCGCCGCGACGCGCTCAAGTGGATGGTGACGGGCGGCGCTGTGGCCGGGCTGGCATGGGCCGCCGAACCGTGGGAACGCTGGCCCGTCCTGCTGGCGGATCAGCGCACGGGCACGGGCGAACTGCGCACCCTGACGTTGGATGACGGCACGCGCATCGTCATGGGGCCGGGCACCGCGCTGGACCTGCGCCTGGACCAGCGGCCTCGCTCCCTGGTGCTGCGTTCGGGTGAAATCTTGATCACCAGCGCCAGTCCCAACGACTTGGGCCCGCTGTCGGTGATGACGCGCGACGGCGTGCTGACGCCTGTGGGTACGCGCTATTCCGTGCGCGACAACGGGGCTGACCGAGGCTATGAGATCGCCGTTTTTGTAGGGGCGGTTGATATCGTCGCGCGCGCCGATGGGCGGGTGACTCGGGTGCTGGCAGGCCAGCATACGGCGCTGCAAGCGTTGGGCACCGGTCCGGTGCTGCCGGTGGCGCCGGGCGCGGACGCCTGGACGCATGGCATGTTGTTGGCCGACCGGATGCCGTTAGGCGACTTCGTGGCGCAATTGGCCCGCTACCGGACTGGCGTGCTGCGTTGTGATCCCGCCATCGCGCGGCTGGAAGTGGTGGGCACGTATCCGTTGGCGGACACCGACAGCATTCTGACGATGCTGCCCCGGGTGTTGCCGGTGCGGGTGCATTACCGCACGCGATATTGGGTGACCCTGAGCGCCGCCCACTGAGGGCGCGGTGAAGTTGTTACAGGAAAGGCGGAAATTCAGCGTTCGAGCGAAAGAGATAGAGAACGGCGCCAACACACCGGCGTATCTGTTTTCCATCCCAGTCTAGGAACTCTGAGTCATGGCCTTTCCCCGAGCCGCCCGCCACACCCTTCTTGCGTCGGTATTGCTTGGCGCAATCCTTCCCCATCTGCCGTCTTCTGCCTGGGCGCAGGCGGCAGCCGACGATCAACGTCGCGCCTATCGCATTGACGCGGGTGGCTTGAATGCCGCCTTGTTGAGCTTCGGCGCGCAGGCTGGAGTGTTGATCGCAAGCGATCCCGCCGTCACGTCGGGTTTGCAGAGTCCGGGCGTGGACGGGGTGATGAGCGTCAGGGAAGGGCTGGTGGCGTTGCTGCGCGGCACGGGTCTGGAGGCGCTGCCCGAGCGTGACGGGTATCGCCTGGTTCGCGTGCCGCCGCCCGGCGTGACGCAGCTTGAGCCCGTCACCGTGCTGGGCCGCGTGGGCGTGACCGAAAACACGGGTTCTTTCACCGCCAGTTCGGCCACGGTGGGGGGCAAGACGGCGCAAGCGCTGCGCGAGGTGCCGCAAAGCGTGTCGGTGATCACCCGGCAAGAAATCGAAGACCGGCGTCTGGTCAGCCTGAACGATGTGATGAGCGCCACGCCAGGCATCGCGATGTTCCAGGGAGCGATGCTCAGCAGCAACTACCTGTCGCGCGGATTCGCAATCGGCAATATGCGCGTGGATGGCGGGGCGTCGATGTACCGCTCGTTCGGTGCGGACGATGACATGGCGTTCTATGATCACGTCGAAGTGCTGCGCGGTGCTGACGGTCTGTTTGGCGGCGCCAACGAAGCGGGCGGCACGATCAACCTGGTACGCAAGAAACCCACCCCGGAATTGCAGGTCATCGCGCAGGCCGAGGTAGGCAGTTGGGCCTATAAGCGTACCGATTTGGACGTGAGTGGCCCGCTGACGGAAAACGGCAAGTTGCGTGGGCGCGGCGTGCTGGCCTATGAAGACAAGAATTTCTTCTACGATGTGGCGCACAGCCGCCGCACGCTGGGCTACGGGATTCTTGAAGCGGATCTGACCAGCACCACCATGGCCTTTGTCGGGGCCTCTTATCAAAAGCGGGATTCGTCCTATCAGGGCTACGGTTTGCCGCGCTATGCCACCGGCGAGGACCTGAAGCTTCCCCGCAATACCTACCTTAGCGGCGCCGACGATCAGGCGACCCGGACCATCGTCAATCTCTTCGGGCATGTAACGCAGCAGCTTGGAGGCGATTGGAGCGCCAACCTGGACATCAACCATGAAAATTCGCACCAGGACCGTTTCGATCACTATTTCTCCGGCGCGATCGACCCCTTGACGGGCAGCGGGTTGTTCGACACCGCCAGCGACCAGAACGAGCACTTCAAGAACACGTCCATCGACTTGTCCGCCAATGGTTCGTTTGGCCTGTGGGGCCGCCGCCACCAGGTGGTGGTGGGCGCCAGTTGGGAACGTTTCCGGCCCAGCACTTATGGTTCCAAACCGTCCAACCGCGGTCAGGCGGTGCCTGACATCTTTGAGTTCGATCCTTACGATTACCCGCGCGACACGGACTTCACGCCGATGTGGAATCAGACCACCGACACGCGGCAGGCCGGCGTGTACGGGTCGCTGAACATGCATCTGGCCGATCCGCTGCATGTGATTGTGGGCGGCCGCCTGAGCCGGTACGACTACACATTCACGAACCAGACCTTGAATGCCGCAAGAGAGGTCACTGCAACCTCGGTGACCCAGTACCAGGACGACAATGTCTTTACGCCCTATCTGGCCGCGACGGTTGATCTGAACGACACCTGGACCACCTACGCCAGCGTGGCCGAAACCTTCAAATCGCAAGCCAACAGCCTGCAAGGCCCGGCGCCCGGTAACCCGCTGGACCCGGTAACCGGCCGCAACTACGAGATCGGCCTGAAGGGCGAGCATCTGGACGGCAAGCTGCATAGCGCGTTCGCCATTTATCAGATCGAGCGCAAGAATGCCGCCGTGCGCGATACGACCTATCCGTCCAGCAGGGCGGGCAACGGCGCGACTTGCTGCTTCCTGCCCAACGGGAACATCGTCAGCAAGGGCTTCGACGCGGAATTAAGCGGGGAAGTGGCGCCGGGCGTCCAACTGACAGCCAGCTACAACTACAACCAGAATCGCGACCGCAATGCGTCGGGAGGCAGCTATCAGCCCCTGACGCCCAAGCACATGGCCAAGATCTTTGCGACCTACCAGTTGCCGGGCGAACTGCATCGCTGGAAAGTGGGCGGCGGCGTCAGCATCCAAAGCACCACCTATGTCAGCGGCAGCGCGTACTTGCGTAATGCCGACGGCAGCCTCAGCAAGCAAAGCAAGCCTTACAAGTTCACGCAGCCCGGCTACGCGATCTGGAATGCGTTTGCCCAATACCAGATCAGCGACAACTGGTCGGCGCAGGTCAACGTGAACAATTTGTTCGACAAGACCTACTACAGCACGGTCGGTTACCTGGACTACGGCAACTTCTACGGGACGCCGCGCAGCGCCGCATTGACCTTGCGCGGCCGCTTCTAAGCCGTTGTCCGGCTGGCTCCCGAACAGGTTCGCCTAAGAGAACAGGACATGTCCCATACATTTCTAAGATTGTTCTCATTTACCTGCTTAGGAGCTTGCTTCTAAAAGTGGTTACCACCACTTGACGCCTGAGACGGCCACTACGGTCCGTCCTCGGCGGGAGCACGCCATGACTTCTTCGTCCGACTTCCTGACCTTCACCGCCCCGCAGATATTCGAAGCAACGCTCAGCGTTCCAGGCCATACGGAAACGGCATGAAGGACACCACGTCCGATCAATCCAACTGGTCGCGTCAAGTGGTGAACACACTGCCTCACCTGAACTGGGCCACGCTCCAACAGGGCGCACGGCCTTGGCTTTGGCTGAGCGGAGCACACAGCGAAACACTTGAACAAGACCTGCTGAAGTTAACCAAGCGTTTTGACTATCGTTGGGTGTGGCGCGACACGCCCTGGGAATACGCTTCTCCAGGCTATCGCGGCGGGCCTTTGCTGGTACCGCTGGACGAGCCGCTCTTTACCTTCGCGCTCGACCACTGGCTTGGCCAGCAGGCGGGCTTGATTCTGCTAGGCCCTGACGACGAAGCCATGCTCGTGGCTCACCTCCAGCACTTGCACCAACTGTTGGGATCTGATGGTTTTCCGATCGCTTTCAGTCTCCATGCCGCGCGCGCCCTTGAAGAACTCTGTGAAGGCTTGCCAGCAGATCGTCTATCTCAGCTTTTCGGCCCCATTCAGCGCTTTGTCTGGCACGCAGGTGATGTGCTGTCGGGCGAGTGGCTGTGTGCCGATGCACCGGAAACCGCTTTCACTTCGTGGATAACGGAAAGCCCCATCGCTTTGACAGCGAACGATGAGGCAGCGCTTGGCCAAGCCAGCCACGCGTGGTTCATGCGCGACTGCGCACGCGACTTTCGTCAACGCTTTCCGGCGTACGGCCGCCCAGAGAATGAATCCGTGCTCTGGCGGCATCTAAATCTCTTCACCAGTGAGGCCACCGATCAACTGGGGCTAGTCACAGAACGCGACGTTCGCCACTACCTGGAACTGCGCTTTCGATATTCACAGGAGAGCTTTACCAAGGACGTCGCGTTGCGCGACATCTTGGTCAATCGACAGGTGCGGGGGAAACAGTGCTTGACTGACGCTGAAGCGCGGCTGGCGGCTTCAGCTCCGGCAATGTCGTAAGGGAAGATGCATGACGACGACTTACAAAATAGCGCTGAGCCCGGACCGCCCCAATGAAAAACAACTGGGTAAAGCTATCTCGGCACCACCGTGTCATCGGTGCATTCCTGTCTACCCACTACGCTACGGCATCGCGGATAGGGCGCTAGATAAAGACGTATTTTCCACCCTTGATACCGAGGGCTATCCCGCGCTCACATCAGGCAAGGCCTACGGTTTACGCGTGCTGCGTCCGGGCACTTACGTCTACCTCTGCTTTTTCGAGAAGGGCCGCATGTGGACGCAGCACTATCAAGTTACCGAGGACGTGCGATTTGCTCGTATCTGGTGGAGCCGTGCCGATGAAACCGACGCTACCCCGGGTCGGCAGGCGAGCCCCGATACTGCGGGCGCCAAGTCCTTTCTGCTAGCCCCAGAAAGCAAAGCCGCAGAGAGCATCTACCTGATGGTAAGTGAGACGATGCTTACTCATCGCACGCTTTGGGATATCGAAACGAACAAGGACGGGCTGCGGGATGCGCTGGCCGTCAAAATCAAGCCTGCTGGGGGGGCTAAGCAGAAGCATGTCTTTAGTGCCGCATTGCTTGGCAACGCCGCCCGGGAGCTTGTTCCACCGGCTGTGCACGGCACTCCCATGCATTATGGCTGGAGCGAGATTCAGTTCTCGGTGGCCGTTGCGGACCACAATAATATCTTGGGCAATATGTACATCGAACTGCGCCCTCGTATGGACATCACGCCTCTGGTGGCTGCGCTGCAAGATCCCATCGGAATTGCAAGTGAGCTGCACTACCTGGTCACAGAGGCTGTAGCGAGCAAGACGAAGTATGCCGGTCAAAATGCGCACAAGTTGCAGAGCGGGATGCTCATTACCAACTATTTTGAGGCCATGAAGAAGCAGGCTGCCAGTTCCCCGGATTTGGCCAAGGCCCTGGCCAAGCAACGAAATCTGGTGAACTATGTTGGCGCAACGTCGTTTCCCGATACCTACTCGAAGAAGATCAAAGAGTTTGAGAAAACCATTGCCACGGCGGTGAAAGATTCCATCGCCTGGGTGCTGCTCATCGACCAAGAGAAGCTGTTGGGCAAGGCACTGAGTTGCTTTGACCTTCGCGTGATCCACAACGCACGCGGCTATGAGAATGCCGTCTTCCAGTGCGTGGGCGGCTTGGTTCATACGAAGGACGGGGCGCAAGCCCTAAGCGACTTGATCGCCAAGCCCGCAGACAAGAGCCCCTATTGGCTCGCACTCGCCAATGGCAGCGAAATTTTGCTGGCCCGGTTGCAGTCCGGTACGGGTTATATCGCCAAGAACATGTTCGAAGTCATGGACAAGTTCATGGAAGAGCATGTCATCACTCCCGCCACCAATGCGCTGATTGGATTGCTGCAGGTTTTGCCGCAGGCAAAGCAAGCGGACGTATTGGTACGGCGTCTGCGACACGTGATGGAGATCCGAGCCAACGCAACCATCGTTGTATACGACGTTAGTTTGGTGGATTTGCAGCGCGCCGCCTATGAATTCCAGGGCTATCAAACGCTAGGTGGCGAGCGCTCGCAGGGCTGGAAAATTCCGTCTCCGAAAGTCAATCAAGCTGACATAGTGACGCGTGTTTTGGTGTACGACTGGGTCAAGGTCGGCGAGACAACTTATCGCGAGCTCGACAGCGCGCCGGCAGATCGGCCTGCGTTACCTCCTGCACGAGCTGTTCTCATGGAAGGTAATCCATTCATTAACGCGGTGAATCGTATGCGTGGTCCTGGAGGCCATCTGTTCACGGGCCTGGGCGGATATCTTGCCCTTGTTGGACTGACTAAGGCTCTAAAAGAACTAGGTACAAGTAAAGACAGAGCCGCTGCCAGGACTAGCGTTCTGGGCGCTTTAATTGCTTTGATTGGCGCCGCGATAGAAATAAGCGCAAGTGTTGTTGCGGTGCGTGCGGGTGTCCGAGGGAATACGGCTTTGGCTTCTACTGCCAAGATCTTTGCGGCTAAACGCGGAGTTGCTATTTTCGGTGCCGGCGGAGCAGGCCTATTGGCAATTGCCGAGGCGTTCAGAGCCGTCGGAGCGTTCAACAACAGCAATCAGGAGCAAGGAGTTATGTTTCTCGGTTCGGCAATTGCTAGCGGTGTGCTAGCCGTTGCAACATGGGCTGGTGGCATGGCTACCGCAGCGACCGTGTCTGGCGGCGCGGGAGCTGTCGCCTTTCTTGGGCTCACCCCAGGCGGGTGGGCTGTTGTCGCCATTGGAGCCGTAGTAGCTGTCATTGGATTTGCTTTTGGTGTTGATATGACCAAGCACGGCCCGGTGGAAATTTGGCTCAAGCATAGTGCTTGGGGTGTTGACAGCCGCCATTACACAAATAAAGAAGAGTTGGATACGGTCTACAGTTTGTACTACCGGCCACGACTTACACCCGAGTGGAATCAAACATCTGGGTACTCGGTAGGCACACTACGCATTCACTGTCAGCTTCCTGGTGTTGATGACATGCCAGGTGAGCGTTTTCAAACTAGGTTCTCCTTCACATTGCGTGGAAACAAGATCGCTCGGATCGACGGGCCGATCATGTATGCCGCAGGCACTAGCCCTATCGACTATCACAGGGAATGCCTGATTACATCCTTAGGCGGCACCGGCAAAGAATGCGGCTGGTCGATCCAAATGCATGAGGACACAAAAGTAGCACTGGAGTATTTGTATATTCCTCATCCCGAGCAACAACCTGGCCTCGCATTGCCGCAGCCTGACGCACCGGATCCGTTGGTGTTCACCTCGAGCGGATGGCTCTCCGACCCAATTGATTTAGCCAAACTAGAACCTGTTGGGGCTCCAAAATAATGTCTGGCATCAAGCGTCTGCCCAGAAATCTCCGCATCGGTGGGACACCACTGCACAAAAATTGGTTCACAGGTGAACCTCCGCAACCGGATGGTGTGCGTAGGGTAAACAGTCAGGCTGTTGAACTTGAAACCTTTGCGAATTTCACTCAACTTGGGGCCGCTGGAGCCCTTGGATTGTCAGTCGTTGTCTCGCTCGGAGCATGTGCGCTTATTCTTTTTTTTGAAGGTATAGAGCAAGTGACTTTGAGGAGCTTCGTGGAGATTGCACTCTACATTCCCGTACTGCCTGCAATGATCTCCATTTTTTACTTCGCAAGTGGTGCCCATCGAAATCGCGGTGCGTATATTCGCATCCACCGAGGCACCCGCAAACTCTACTTCATCTATCCGCGCCAGAAACGTCTGCACGTACTTGATTGGGGCCAACTCGAAGCCTTGGCAGGATACGTTCCCATTGTGTCTGCAAGTGGCTACGCCAGTCGGCACCCGCTGTACCTTTTTGGTGTGGACTACAGCATGGACCCGCCGACAGAAATCTGTGCGGCATGCGGCAATCTCGGCCTGTTTGACGGCGACCGTTCGGCCAAGAGCCTTTGGTCCTATTTGCAAGTCTTCATGGAACGGGGCCCAGAAGGCCTGCCCAAGCCCGCGCCGCTGCCACCACGAGGAAGCCGCTGGCAAGAGACCCAACAACCCTATCGAGACTGGTATGCAGGCCTGCGACGCCGGCTGACGAAGCCCTATGGAATGTTCAAAGCCCCCCTCACCATTCCGCTCTGGCTAGGCTGGCTGCTCATCAATGCATTTCCGGACAGCGTCGAGGCCTTCATCCAGCACAACGTGCCCTACACACAGTTCCCAAAAGAAATCGATAGGTTGTGCGGCTTTGACGAGAAGCGCAGGCCAGTGATTCGTGTGAATGGGGAGCGTATTGATTCGTGAGCACATGCCCACTATTCAATGAACGACCGTTACCTGGGTTGGCATTGCTACACCCGGACGCGCCGACGCCGTTGGTGTTCACATCAAGTGGCTGGTTCACGAATCCGATTGATTCAGCCAAGCTAGAACCCGTTGGAGCAAGCCCGCGCCACTGCCGCTACGACAGAGCCGCTGGCGAGAGACCCAACAACCCTACCGAGACTGGTATGCAGGCCTGCGACGCCAACTGGCGAAGCCCTACGGCATGTTCAAGGCGCCCTTGATCATTCCGCTCTTGTTAGGTTGGCTGCTTATCAATGCGTTCCCCGATAGCGTCGAGGCCTTCATTCAGTACAACGTGCCGTACACACAGTTCCCAAAGGAAATCGATAGGTTGTGCGGCTTTGACGAGAAGCGCAAGCCAGTGATTCGTGTGAATGGGGAGCGTATTGATTCGTGAGCACATGCCCACTATTCAATGAACGACCGTTATCTAGGTTGGCATTGCTTCAACTCGACGCGCCGACATCACTGGTATTCACATCAGGTGGCCGGCTCACGGTTCTGCTTGATTCAGCCAAACTTAAACCTGTCGGGGCACCAAATAATGTCAGCGATTAAACGTCTGCCAAATAGTCTCCGCTTTGGTGGAACGCGACTCTACAGAGATCAGCCGACCGGGGAATCGCCTCAACCCGATGGCGTAAGACGGGTGAGCGAACAGTGTGTAGAACTCGACACTTTCGCTAATTTCATTCAGCGTGGAGTGGCTGGTTACATAGGCGCATCGTTCGTTGTGGCTGTCGCCACTATGCTGCTGCTTCTTGTGGTAGTTGGCGTCGAGAATATGACCTACCGCATCGCCGGCAACATGCTTCTTGGGGTGCTACTCACGTTAACAATAGCGCTACTTTTCTACTTCGCAGGTGGTGCCCATCGAAATCGCGGAGCGTATATTCGCATCCACCGAGGCACCCGCAAGCTCTACTTCATCTATCCGCGCCAGAAGCGTCTTCATGCACTCGATTGGGATCAACTGGAAGCCGTGGCAGGGTACGTTCCCATTGTGTCTGCAAGTGGCTACGCCAGTCGGCACCCGCTGTACCTTTTTGGCGTGGACTACAGCACGGATCCGCCGACCGAGATCTGTGCGGCATGCGGCAATCTCGGCTTGTTTGACGGCGACCGTTCGGCCAAGGCCCTCTGGTCCTATTTGCAAGTCTTCATGGAACGTGGTCCAGACGCCCTGCCCAAGCCCGCGCCGCTGCCACCACGACAGAGCCGCTGGCGAGAGACCCAACAACCCTACCGAGACTGGTATGCAGGCCTGCGACGCCGTTTGGCGAAGCCTTATGGAATGTTCAAGGCCCCCCTCACCATTCCGCTCTGGCTGGGCTGGCTGCTCATCAATGCATTTCCGGACAGCGTCGAGGCATTCATTCAGTACAACGTGCCGTACACACAGTTCCCAAAGGAAATCGATAGGTTGTGCGGCTTCGACGAGAAGCGCAGGCCAGTGATTCGTGTCAACGGGGAGCGCATTGATTCTTGAGCACATGGCCAGTGTTGGATGAACGAGGGCAGACTCCGCCGCGCTTGCGTATCGCGGCCGCGTTTCGCTTGTGTCAGCGTTGCTGAATGGTAAGCGCCCGGCGAACACGCCTTAAGCGCCGCCATTGTCCGCAAGCCTTAAACCCTGGCACATCGCGTCCTCAAACACCTGATGCACTCGGCGCAATCGCTCGGTGTAGGTGAAGGTGGTGGCATTACCGGAGGGATTGCCCTTTTCGGTGGAGTTACATAGACCGCTTCCGCGACTACCCTATTCGTTCGAAAAAAGAACCGAGGGGATCGTCATGAAGAGATGGCTATGCGGGGCGGGCATCATGGGGATGATGTTGACGGGTCCGGTTGCAGCCCAATACATCGCCACCTGGCAGGATCCCGCAGGCGTGTGGAAGGGCCCTGCGGCGAATCAACCGGGTACGGAGCTTTACGCTGCTGAAGCAGCCGCGCAACGCGCTTGCCTGGATCGCGGCAACCCCAAACTTTGGAACCGTGCGGCGAAAGTGACGGAAAAGGCGACGGGAAAGGTGCTCGTGGAACTGGACTGCGACGCGGAGCGCGCCAAGAGAAAGAAGGGCCAGCCTCAGGCCGTCGCATCTTCCAGTGCTACGACCTACCAGGTCTCCAGGAAGGATCCCTTCGGTAGATGGATGCACGGACACGGTTCCGATCCTGGGGCAAATCTCGCTTTGGCGGAAGGCTACGCATACGAGGCCTGCAAAGATCGCGGCAACCCTAAAGACCTGCAGTTGGCGTCCAAGGTGACGGAAAAAGGGACGGGAAAAATCGTGCTGGAACTCGATTGCAACGCCGTGCGCGCGAAGGCGAAGTGACCGGCTGACCTAGCGAACTTTCCGCCATGCCCGGGCTTGGCGAGCGATACACAGCGCGCCCTCGACGACGTGGCCGCCAAGCTGAATGTCAACGTAACAGCGTGCGAATAAATAGTGGATTAAATCAACTAAAAGGCATATAGTCGATCCACGGCCGCGGCTTCATGCGGTGACAAGAACCGAACATTCAGGAGCAGGCATGACCCGGACTTATCACACGATTCTGTTTGAGGTGCAGGACCGTGTTGCCACGGTGACGTTGAACCGGCCCGATAGCCGTAACGCGCTTAGTTCGCAGATGTGCGCGGAGTTGGTGCAGGTCATGGAGGCGATTGCTGCCGACCCTGGCGTGCATGTGGCGCTGATCACGGGCAGCGGCCCCGCCTTTTGCGCTGGCGCCGATCTCAAGGAACGCAAAACCATGAACCATCAGGAGCTGACGGCGCGCCGGGTTCAGGGCTTTGCCGCCTATGCCGCCATTGAGCGCCTGCCGCAACCCGTGGTGGCGGTGGTGCATGGTCCGGCCTTTGGTTCGGGTTGCGAAATCGCCGGCGCCTGCGACTTCGTGCTGGCCTCCACCGAGGCCGTATTCTGCTATCCCGAAGTGGGTTGGGGCACAGTCGGCGCAACGCAGCGTCTGCCGCGTATTGCTGGGGCTCGCAAGGCCAAAGAGCTGTTGTTTACCGGCCGCCGCTTCGACGCCGCCGAAGCGTGCGAGATCGGACTGGTCAACCATGTGTATGCGCCCGCTGCGCTACGCCAGGAGGCGCAAGCCATGGCGGCCGCCATGGCCCGTGCCCAGCCTTTGACGATGCGTTTGACCAAGCGCAGCATCGATCAAGGCCTGGCCACCACGCGCGAAGGCGCCATGGCCATCGAACTGTTGGCGATCGAAGAAAACCTGCGCGGCACGGATTGGCAAGGCGCCATCGCCGGCTTTGGCAAGGAGCCGCAGGCATGAAGGCGATGACTCTGGCTGCCTGTTTGGCGCAGACGGTGGCGGCACGTGGACCTGACGAGGCTTTTGTTGCCCCGGGGGAACGTTTGAACTGGAATGAACTGGCAGCCGGCGCCCGGTTACGTGCGCAGGCTTTGTATGCGGCCGGTGTGCGTCGTGGCGACCATGTGGGCATCTTTCTAGGCAATGGTGGCGACTGGCTGCAACTGTTCTACGCCTGCGCCTTGATCGGCGCGGTGACGGTGCCGGTCAATACCCGGTTCAAGACGGAAGAGCTGGCCTTCTGCCTGCAACAGGCTGACGTCAAGCTGCTGCTGACTGCCGACACTTTTCTGGGCATAGACTTTCTGGATCTGCTGCAGCGGGTAGAGCCGGCCCTGGCTCAGCGTCTGCCTGGCGCGGCGCTGCCGGTCTTGGGCAAGGTGGTGGTGCTGGGTGAACGCAGCCTGCCGGGCACGACCTCGTGGGCGGACTTTATCGAAGGCGCGGATCGTGCCGATATGGCCGGCTTTGATGCAGCCATGCACGCCGTCAGCAGTGATGATGTGCTTTTGATCCAATACACCTCGGGCACGACTTCGTTCCCCAAGGGTGTGATGCTCAGCCACGCCAATATGCTGGGCAATGCCGCAGCCGTGGCGCAGCGCATGGGCGTGCAGCCGGAAGACCGCTATTTCAGTATCCGGCCTTATTTCCATGTGGCGGGCACCACGCTGTCCATTTTGGTCAGTCTGGTAACGGGGTGCTGTCTGCTGACCTTGCCGAATTTCGATGTGGGCGAGACCTTGCGTATCTTGGATGAGGAGCGCTGCACGCTGACCTCCGGCAACGACACCATCTTTTTGATGCTGATGGGCCATCCTGATTTTGATCGTCAGCGGATTCATTTGCGTGGCGGTTGGGCGGCCGCTGGCCCCGAGGTGATGCAGAAGATTCGCGATGTGATGGGCGTGCCGTCGGTGTGCAATGCCTATGGGCAGTCCGAAGCCTCGCCCAATATCGTCATGTCGGCCTGGAACGACGAGTTTTCATTGCGCGCCCACGGGTGGGCCTTGCCGCATCCCGGCATGGAAATCCGCCTGGTCGATCCGGCGACCGGCGCGGTGGTCGCACCGGGCGGGCAGGGCGAGATCCAGGCCCGTGGCTGGAGTGTGATGAAGGGCTACTACAAGATGCCCGAGGCCACCGCACGGGCGTTGAGCGAGGATGGCTGGCTTAGCACCGGCGACCTGGGCGAGATGAATGCCGAAGGGCGTTTGCGCATGGTGGGCCGGCTGAAGGATATGTTCCGCGTCGGTGGCGAGAACGTGGCGCCGGCCGAGGTTGAAGAGGTTTTGCATGGTCATCCCGCCGTACGCATGGCCCAGGTGGTGGGGGTGCCCGATGCCCGTCTGGGCGAAGTGCCGGCCGCCTTTGTGCTGTTGCGCGAAGACCAGCAGGCCGAGCCTTCCGAACTGATTGCCTGGTGCAAAAGCCGTTGCGCCAATTTCAAGGTGCCGCGCTATATGGAAATCGTCGATACCTTCGAGAACATAGGCATGACGGGTAGCTCCAAGGTGCAGAAGATCAAGTTGCGCGCCCATGCGATCCGCCTGTTTGGCCTGGAGGAAAAAGCATGACGCGCGACGTGGTGCTGTGCGAGTGTTTTGCCCGCGACGGCTTGCAGCATGAGCCGGATTTCATTGCGACCGAGATCAAGATCGAATTGGTCGACGCGTTTGCGGCGCTGGGTTTTGAGCGGGTAGAGGCCACCTCGTATTCCAATCCCAAGGTGGTGCCGCAGTTTGCCGATGCGAGCGACATGCTAACGGCGCTGCCGCGTCGGGACGGCGTCTGGTACAAGGCGACCTGCGCCAATGCGCGCGCCGTGCAGCGGGCGCTGGCCGATCTGGAACAAGGCCATGGCGCCAATGAGATCAGCCTGCTGGTCTCGGCCAGCGAGTCGCACTCCGAGCGCAATCTGAAGCGCAGCCGCGCGGATCAATGGGGCAACATCGCCGACATGGCCAGCCTGGGCCGGGGCCGCTTCCGCATGATAGGCACGATTTCGGTGGCGTTTGGTTGCCCCTTCGAGGGTGCGGTATCGGCAGATAGCGTGCTGCGCGACGCCGAGCGCTATGCGGCGCTGGGTGTGGACATCGTCACCTTGGGCGACACCACCGGCATGGCCACGCCGCAAGCGGTGCGCGAGCTGTACGGCGCGTTGCAACGCGAACTGCCGCAGCTCACGTTGGTGGCCCATTTTCATGACACCCGCGCAACGGGTCTGGTGAATTACGTGGCCGCCCTGGACGCAGGTGTGCGCTGGTTTGATTGCGCCATTGGCGGCGTGGGCGGCCATCCGGCCAAGGTCAAATATGGCGGTGGACATACCGGCAATGTGGCGACGGAAGACCTGGTCAGTCTGTTTGAATCCATGGGTGTGCGCACGGGTCTGGATCTGGACGGATTGGCCGTCGTATCGCAACGCTGCCGCGAGGTGCTGGGGCGCGACCTGCACAGCCGCGTGGCCGATAGCGGCTTCCATCCGCTGATCAAGGCCGGCGCTTGAGCGGCGTTTGTATATGATGCCCTCGTCACCGCAACCGCTCCAAGAGAATTCCATGGCAACCAGAAGCAAGCTTTCCACCCGCCGCGCCACGCCCGCCACGCTCAAGGATCTGTTCTCCTATCGCTTGAACCGGCTGGCCTATGTGTCCAGCCGCATTGCCGCGGGCCTGAACGAAAGCCGCTATGGCGTTGGCCCGCGTGAGTGGCGGATTCTGGCCTTGCTGGGTGCCACGCCCGATATGTCTTTGAACGCAGTGGCACGTGAAGCCAATATCGACAAAAGCCAGGCCAGCCGTACGGTGTCCGACCTGATCGAGCGCGGCCTGATCAAGCGCAGCGCCGATGCCCAGGATGCGCGTGGCGTAAGCCTGGACCTGACGCGCGCCGGAAAAAAGCTCTACCAAGAAGTATTTCCGGCCGCCATTGAGCGTAATGAGGAGATGCTGGCCGTGCTGAGCGAAGACGAGCGCGAGGTGCTGGAGCGCGCCTTGGACAAGATGACATCGCACATGCTGGATATGCTTAATGACTTGAAGGCCGAAGTGCCGACACGCCGCGGTCGCGGCGTGCAGCCGCGCTAAGGCGGCAGCCTGTCTGTGACAGGCGTTCTTATGCTCATAAAGTTGATTAAATCAATTAAATAGAGGTCAAGACATGGTTGAATTGATGATTGAGAATCAGGGCGCGGTGCGCGTGCTGCGGCTGAATCGCCCGGAAAAGCACAATGCCTTGAACACCGCCTTGACGACCGGCTTGCTGGCCAGCCTGCGCGAGGCCGATCAAGACCAATCGGTGCGCGCGGTGATGCTGACCGGCAATGGCAAGTCGTTTTGCGCGGGCGCGGATACGACGGAGTTTTCGGCGCTGACGCCAGAGCACCCCGAGGCCGTGTTGGCGCGCGCCAGCCTGACCACCGACCTGCATCTGGTTTTCTCGCGCATGAGCAAGCCTGTGATCGGCGCCGTGCATGGCAATGCGCTGGGCGGCGGCGCCGGCCTGGCGCTGGCCTGCGACATGGTGGTCATGGCCGAGGACACGCGCTTTGGCTATCCGGAGTTGCGCCACGGCATCGTGGCCGCAGTGGTGATGGCCAATCTGGTACGGCAATTAGGTCGCAAGCAGGCTTTCGAGCTGGTGGCCATGGCCGAGGCCATCGACGGCCATCGGGCACTGGCCTTGGGCCTGGCCAACCGGGCAGTGCCGGCCGCCGATGTCTTGCCGCAAGCATTGGAACTGGCCGAGCGTGTCGCCGGCTGGGACCCCGCCGCCATGGGCCTCACCAAACGCGCCTTCCATCGCTGCGCGGATCTTGCGCTGGAAGAGGCGCTGGGCGTGGGCCGAGACGCCAACATCATCATGCGTGGCTTTCGACAAGGGGCGGCGCGATGAAGCCGCTTGATGGCGTCACCATTCTGGACTTGTCGCGGGTGCTGGCCTGCCCCTTCGCGTCGATGATATTGGCCGAACTGGGCGCCACGGTGATCAAGGTCGAGCAACCCGAAGGCGGGGATGAGACGCGCGGATTTGAACCCAAGGTGCACGGCGAGGGCGGCGATGAGTCGGCCTACTACCTTGCCTTCAATCGCAGCAAGCAATCGATCACGGTCAATTTTCGTAAGCCCGAGGGCCAGGCCTTGATACGCCGGCTGGCGCAGGACGTGGATGTGGTGGTCGAGAATTTTCCGGTGGGCACCCTGGCGCGCTATGGCCTGGACAAAGCGCACATCGCGCCCGAAAACACTGACCTGATTTACTTCTCGTGCACGGGCTTTGGCATGACCGGGCCCTATGCCGCGCGTAAAGGCTATGACACCGTGTTCCAGGCGATGGGCGGCATCATGAGCCTGACCGGCGAGCGTGGTCGCGGGCCGGTCAAGCCAGGCTTGCCGGTGGCTGACCTGACCTCGGGGCTGTGGGCGGCGATAGGCATTTTGTCGGCCCTGGTTGGCCGTGAGCGTAGCGGGCGCGGCTGCCATGTGGATTTCTCCATGCTGGACGGGCAGGTCGGCCTGCTGTCTTTGGCCGCGGCGCGGTACTTCGCCTTGGGTGAAGTGCCGCCGCGCATGGGCACGGAACATCCTGGGCGCGTGCCGTCGGCCGCGTTTGAATGCCGCGATGGCAAGTGGGTGCAGATCACCGGCAGCGATCAACACTGGAAACCGCTGTGTGACCTCTTGGACCTCCCGCAATGGAGCGCCGATGAGGAACTGGCCCGCAACGCTGTGCGCGTGGCCCGGCGTGAGGAAGTCATGGTGGGCTTGCAGAACGCAGTGGCCAAGCTGGACCGCGATGAACTTTGCCGCCGCTGTGATGCCGTCGGCGTGCCGGCCGGGCCGATTCTGGACGTGGGCGAGATTCTCAATAACGAGCATGTGCTCGCGCGCGGCATGGTCGCAAGCTATGAGCATCCTCGCATCGGCCGCTTTGGCGCGGTGCCGGTGCCCTTCAAATTCGAGGGATATGAAGATCCACAGGTCGAACGGCCTCCTTTGCTGGGCGAGCATACCGACGAGGTGTTGCGCGCAAGGCTGGGGATGTCGAACGAGGAAATCACGGCGCTACGGCAGCTTGGCGCCATCTAGCAATACAAAACATGCATCCCAATGAGGATCAGGAGACAAAGATGAATACCTTGAAGCGATTGCTGTGCGGCCTGGCCGTCAGTGCGGTGTGCAGCGGTGCGAGCCTGGCGGCGGACAGCTATCCCAATCAGCCGATCACGCTGGTCAATCCTTATGCGGCGGGCGGCCCCGCCGATGTGCTGGGACGAGCGCTGGCGCGCGAGCTGGAAAAGCAGCTGGGCAAGGCGGTGATCGTAGAGAACAAGGCCGGCGGCGGTGCTGCCATAGGCGCCAATTTCGTGGCGCGGGCCAAGCCGGATGGCTACACCTTGTTGCTGGGTACGTCCGCCGCGCATGTGGTGACGCCCTTGATGCAGCGGACGCCGTACGACGGCATCAAGGATTTTGCCTTCGTGGGCATCGTGGCCAACCAGCCCAATATGCTGGTGGTGCGTTCGTCCTTGCCGGTGTCGACCTTGCCGGAGCTGATCGCCCTGGCACGCAAGGAACCGGGCAAGATCAACTACGCGTCGGCGGGGCCGGGCAGTTCGCCGCATCTGGGCGGCGAGCTGTTCCGCCAGCAGTCCAAGGTCGACATCATGCATATTCCCTATAGCGGTGCTGCCCCCGCCATCAATGATCTGGTGGGCGGACAGGTTGACATGGCCGTGTTGAATCTGGCGGCCAGCGTGCAGTTCATTCGCAGCGGCAAACTCAAGGCGCTGGCCTATGCCAACCCCAAGCGCTCGGCCTTGTTTCCCGATGTGCCCACCTTGGCGGAAGCGGGGGTAAGCGGGGCGGAATCGGCGTCGTGGTACAGCCTGGCTGCGCCCAAGGGCACGCCGCCCCAGGTGCTGGAGACATTGAACAAAGCCGTGCAGGCCGTGAACCAGTCGCCGGAATATCGCAAGCTGATGGACGCGCAGGGTGTCGAGCTCTGGACCATGACGCCGCAAGAAGCGACCCAGTTCGTGGAGAAGGATCAGGTCGCCATGCGCAAGCTGGTCGAAGGCGCGGGCTTGTTGAAGAAGTAGGGCGGTTGAAGAAGTAGGCTTGCCGAAGAAGTCAGGAGGCTCACGACTTCAGACGTGAAATGAAGGGCCCCGAAGGTTGGGTGATCTCAACCTTCGGGAGCCTGTGTAGAGCATGAAGTTGCTGCTTGCCCAGCTCAACAGCGCTGGACCTTGCCACGGTCGGCACTCAACCCAACGCGGAAAGCCGCCGAATCGCCACCAAGGTTTCTTCCACCAGACGCTGCATTAATTCGCCGGCCGGCACCAGGTCGCCAATCAATCCGGCGCTTTGCCCGGCTTCGACCTTGCCCAGTTCGACATTGCCTTCCAGCGCCGCTTGCTTCAAGGTGCTTTGCGCAAACAGGGCGTCCAGCTCTTCATCGCTGCCGCTGCGTTCGGCGGTGAGGTACTGCTGGGCAAAGGCGTTACGCAGCATGCGCACCGGTGAGCGCCCTCGGCCAACCAGGGTGGTGTCGCTGATGTTCGCGCCCATCACGGCCGCTTTATAGGCGGCGTGCACGCCCGCTTCGGGTGTCAGCAAGAAACGCGTTCCCAGTTGCGCGCCGGCCGCACCCAGGCAAAGCGCGGCGGCAATCCCCGCGCCATCCGCGATGCCGCCAGCGGCAACCACCGGAAGGTCCACGCGCTGCACCGTCGCCCGCAGCAGCACTTGGGTGGTGATCTCTTCGGGGCCGGGGTGCCCGCCGGCCTCCAACCCGACCGCGATCACGCCATCAACGCCGGCCGCCTGGGCCTTCTCGGCATGGACCGGGCTGGCAATGACTTGCAGCCACTTCATGCCGGCATCGTGGACTCGGCCCAGATGCTCTCGCGGCCCGCCTTGCGAGGCGATGATGATGGGGGCGCCTTCCGCGATGGCAATGTCCAGATGTTCACGCGCGCGCTTGTTGTAAAGCGGGATGTTCACCGCGTAGGGGGCATCGGTCAGGCTGCGCAGCTTGCGCAGCGCGGCTTGCAGCGCCTCCGGGTACATCGGCCCGGACGCCACCACGCCCAGGCCACCGGCGGCCGAGACAGCCGCCGCCAGTTCCGCATTGGACGAGGCCCAGCTCATGCCGGCTTGAATGATGGGATATCGGATACCCAGAAGGCGGGTCAGCGGGGTCTGCAAGGTCATGATGGCATCTCGATCGGAAAGCAACCATTTTCGTGCAGGTTGTTGATTTAATCAACTAAATTGAGAGCGATGGTTCTTTTACAATCCAGCCCGGTCCCAGGCGGGCATTCCGCCCGCACCTTCTGACGGGCCTTATCAACAATAGGATGTGGCAGTACATGGCAACGCAGCACTCTCAGCCCTCGACAGGCGAACTGATCAAGACTTTTCGGCATGGCAAGTTCTTTGTCTATTTCCTTGTAATACTGGGCATCGCGTGCCTGGCACTGGCCGGTTTCGTTGTCTACCTGAGCACCATCGTGCCGCAGAAGAATCCCCCAGTTTTCTTTGGCACCGCTGGTTTCCTGGCGTTCTGCGGGCTCGGCGCGCTTGCGGCCAGCGTGTGGCAGAAGAAGTTGCGTCAGCCTAGCTATGAGATCTATGAAAAGGGCGTGGCCCGGATCGTCGGTGCGCAGAAGACGTACACGGCTTTTGCCGATATCGAAGATCTTTACCTGTTCAGCTCCGGGCAGACCGTGATGAGCGGCCTGGCCACCAACCTGGCCTATCGCCGCAACGCGAAAGAATCCTTCAACTGGATCAGTCTGCACCTGTCGGGCTTCATGGACTTCCAGCAGTTGTTCCGCGAGCTCTACCTGCGCGAGCGCCAGCCCGTCGTTCTTGATACCCTGGCGTCCGGCGGCGCGGTCACCTTCAACTACATCAGCACGGGACAGGTCTGGCGCAAGCGCATGAGCGGCAAGTTCCTGAGCATCACCACCCAACCCATCGTCGTCACCCGCGACGCGCTGCAAGTGCAGGGGCAGACGGTGCCGGTATCCAGCTTGTGCAATGTGGACCTGAACGCGTGGACCGAGAAGGTCGTCATCAAGGATGCGGCCGGCAACACCGTGCTGTCGACCATCGGCTTGGGCATCCTGGGCCTTGATCTCTTTCTGAACACCTTGAGCCTGATGCTTGAGCAAAACCAGGACGTTGCGGCGGAACAGGTCGCTTAAGCAGGGAACGTGGGCGGATCGTTACAAAAGTAGGGGCATGGTTGCAGGGCGCCGAAATACACTTTCGGCGACCTTAACCCTATGGATTTCAAGATGAAGATGTTCTGTGCCCTGGCCGTCGTCGCATGCCTGCTTGGTGGATGCGCGGTCTACACACCCGATGGCGCCGTGATCGTGGACCCGCATGGCGGTGGCGGCGGCGGCGGCTTCTGCCCGCCTGGACAGGCCAAGAAGGGAAATTGCTGAGCATCCTTTGACGAAGGCTAGAAGTTTGCCCAGGCATGCAGCACGATGTCGGTTGGTGTGTTTTGAAACATTTATAAAAAAATGGTAAAACCTCCAGCGTTACTTACATCGAGAGCCTGGGCACACCATGAAGCAATTGAAGTTGAAATCGGATCTCACCGTCGGCGATATCATCGGCCACGGGATTATCTGGATCCTCTTGAGCATCGTCACGCTCGGCCTGGCGCTGTTCGTGTTCCCGTACTACATGCAGCGATTCATCATCAGCCGGACTGCGGTGCTTGACGATTCCGGCCGCCGCGTGGGGCGCCTGGAATGCACGATCGATTTGGCCAGCATCATTGGAAATATCGTCATCTGGGCGATCATCTCCATCGTCACGCTGGGCATCGGTTATCTCATCTTCCTGTACAAGATCAATGCGCATTGCATGAATCACACCAAGGTTGTGGACGTCACTATCTGACGATCAACCCGCACGAATCAGCCCGCCTCTACAGGCGGGCTTTTTTTTTTATGACAGAGGGACTTGGCGCTGACAGCCCTATAGGCGCCGCTTCGGCCGCAGCAGGGCAGAAAGCCCGCTCGCGTAATTGTGTCATTTCGAAACAGGGATATCTTTGTTCCCGGTAATCACCCATAGTGGCCCCCGGGAATATTTTTTCCCTGTACCTCTAGGACATACATTGAAGATAGAAACTGGCATCGTGAAGTGGTTCAACAACGACAAGGGCTACGGCTTTATTTCCCCGGAACTGGGCGGTAAAGATTTGTTCGCGCACTACTCTGAAATCCAGGGTGACGGACACAAGTCTCTTGAAGAGAACCAACGCGTGTCGTTTGTCGCCGGCCAAGGCCAGAAAGGCCCCCAGGCGACGATGATCAAAGCGATCTAATTCCTGAGCTGCTTGCGCAAGCAGGCAGATGGGATGCAGTGATAGGGCCGAATCCTTTGAAACATGGGATTCGGCTTTTTGCTTTCTGATCGCTACGTTGTGCTGCACTGTCGCGGGAGCCCGAAGCATCAGCGCGCCGCGCCGCTTGCAGATTGAACAATTGCACTGCGTACGTCCAGATCCAGATCGACCTCGAAGCGGCAGGCGTCGCAATGGCATGAGCCTTGATAAGGATGCGTGGGGTCAGACGAAGGGCCAGGAGCGGGGTGGGGTGTTGAGCTTGGAAAGGTCAATGTCGACCTGCATCCAGAAGCCGCCTTCAAACGCCGTGCGCTGCATCCAGTCGTTAACGGCGCTGGGGAGCGCGATAGGCTCGCTTTCGCCAAATAAATGGGCCTCAACGGCTTCTTGTGCTGCTGCATGCAACTGTTGCAGCGTGGGGGCTGCGGCATGGCAACCCGGAAAGTCTGGAAAAGAGGCGCCGTAGGCGCTGCCTTTTTCCTTGTGTACGTAAATGGGGTAGAGCACATGGTTCTCCTGCCGAACTGCTGTCGCTAGCTAATAGCTTCGCCCGTCAGCGCCAAATAATGCCCAGCCCGGCCGCATGGCAGAGCATTGCCCAGGCCGCATAGGGAATGTGGCTATCGCCGCCAGTCCATCGCCGGACCGTACGCCCGTCTGATATCCCAAGCAGTCTTGCCGCTTGCCCGCCGGTCAGACCGGCCATGGACAAGGCGGCGCGCACCTCATCCGCTGTAGGCTGTTCCCAGCCGTCAGCGAAGGGACGCAGGCATACCGCTCGAATCGTAGTGACATCATCACCGTAGGGAATGCGGGATTCCATAGTCAAACAGGCCCGGTATTCCGGGCCGCTCCTTGGTTAGTTCATCAGGCCGGATTCAGCGCGAGAGGCGAAGCAGTTGCTTGATCGCCGTGGGGCTGTTTGCCGCAACGCCGGGCTGCCGAAGATGCTTGTCCAGAATGGCGATGGCGGCCTGGACGGTGGCCTGTTCTTGCAAATTCATCGGAGGTACTCCGGTCAGTGACCTTGCGCGAGATGCGCCGGCCTTAAGTGAAAGTTAGGTCATAATGTCCTAATATGCAAGTGTTGATTTCGACGTACCCCTCGCACGTACTGCTACCACTTGGTACGGCCTGCTCGCCGAAGCCTTGCTATAAAGACAGCTACCGCAGCGACGCAAGGATTAGGAAAATGTGGATTCAAACGCTGGGCCGCCCCGCTGTGGCGCTCATGCTGGCCGGACTGGTTGCCGGTTGCTCATCGATACTTCCCGGGTCGTCAGAGCCGGCCTCCGCCGCCGCGTCCGAACGCGTGGTCAGCGACAACTGCAAATTCTTGCGCAGCCGCTGCATTCATGAAGGCTCTTACGATGCCGGCGAACGAGACTATGCCGAGCTGGAAGCGCGGCGCTTGAATCAGGCGGAACTGCAACGATTGCGCCGCATGGCGCAGTAAGCGGCAAGGCCATAAGGGCATCGCATCACGCCTTCCTATTTCGCTTCGTATATCGGCCGCTGGCATCGTGTCGCCACGCTTCTGTTTATTGAGTAGCATCGGACCATCTTTGGCCAGGCACTCAATGTCAGGAGAACTCGATGGCCCGTTCCACCGCAGTCCAGCGCGACACTTCCCAGACCTATCTATTCAGCCGCAGACGCCCCTGCCATTGCGGCAGCGTGGCGTGCCGCTTGATCTACCAGCGCGTGATGGCGGATATGTCGCGACGCAAGTTCCTGGGCGGCGTGGCGGCCATGGCGATGCCCTTCATGGGCGCGCGCGCCGCGACCGCAGCGACCGATATCTTCCGCCATCCCGCCACGCCTGCTCGCCCCTTGCTGCTGACCAACCTGCGCCTGTTCGATGGCACCGGCAAAGCGGTGCAAGAGGGCGTGCAGGTGTTGATCAAGGGCAATGTGATTACCGACTTGCCGGCCGCTGGCGTATCCGTTGCCGATGCCCAGGTCATCGACTGTCAGGGCAAGCTGGTGATGCCCGGGCTGATCGACGTGCATTGGCATTCGATGCTGGCGGCGGTAGCGCAAACCACGGCGATGACGGCCGACCTGGGCTACCTGTACATTGCGGCCGCCGAGGAAGCCGAGCGCACCCTGATGCGCGGTTTCACCACCATTCGCGACGCCGGTGGCCCCGCGTTCGCCTTGAAGCGCGCCATCGACGAAGGCATGGTGCCCGGGCCGCGCATCTACCCCAGCGGCGCCATGATTTCCCAAACGGCGGGACATGGAGATTTCCGCTTGCGCAGCGAAGTGCCGCGCGCGGCCAACGCGCCGTTGAGCCTGGTGGAAAGCGTGGGCGTCGCGATGATTGCCGACGGTGCCGACGAAGTCTTGCGCCGGGTGCGCGAACAATTGATGTTGGGCGCATCGCAGATCAAGGTCATGGCGGGCGGCGGCGTGGCCTCGCTTTACGATCCCTTGGACAGCACGCAGTTTTCTGAAGTGGAACTGCGTGCCGCAGTGGACGCGGCGGCGGATTGGAACACCTATGTGATGGCGCACGTGTACACGCCCAAGGGCATCCAGCGCACGATCAAGTCCGGCGTTAAATGCATTGAACATGGCCAACTGGCGGATGACGCCAGTGCGCGCATGATGCGTGACGAGGGCGTGTGGTGGAGCCTGCAACCGTTTTTGCAGGACGAAGACGCCAACACCTATCCGGATGCCGAACGGCGCGCCAGCCAGCAGCGCGTGTCCGAAGGCACGGTCAACGCTTATGAGCTTGCGCAGAAATACGGCATCAAGACGGGTTGGGGCACCGACATTTTGTTCAACGCCAAGAACACACCCAGCCAAGGGCGGCAACTGGCCAAGCTGGTGCGCTTTTACGACCCATTGACCCTGCTTGCCCAAGCCACGGGTGTGAACGGCGAACTGCTGGGGCTGTCCGGCGAGCGCAATCCGTATCCGAGCGCGTTGGGCCGTATCGCCGTGGGCGCTTTGGCAGATATTCTGGTGGCCGAAGGAGACCCCTCACGCAATCTGGATTTTCTGGGCGACCCGACGAATAATTTGCGGCTGATCATGAAAGACGGAAAGGTCTATAAAAATACCCTGGGCGCCTCGGCCGGTTAATCGTCTTTTATTAAGATGCATTATTCGTGCATATTATCTTTTTGGGTTTGTTGCAGAATAAATTGAAATAGTTAATGGGTTAGATACTTTCTGTCTGGTTTGATTGCCTTTCTTAAAGACCGGGGTCGCATCACTCTCTACACTGCGCCGTTCTTGTAGAGGTGTAAATCCGGAATGCTGAATAGGGCAGTGCTTGTGCATGTGGCTTCGTTACTGGTGCTCTGGCCATCACAAAAACTACGACACGAGATTATCTGTGTGGAATATCCGGAAAATCCACGAATAATCGTGCTGATCAGAAAAGATGTTTTCCTGAAATGGAATATCCCGGGTCAGGGCGACCCGCAAGGCGGTCCCGAGGGCGGCTGTACCGAAGAACAATCACGCAGCATCCGCCGCATCAAGGCCGTGACCGGTGTCCGGGGTTGATCCTTGGTGTGCTAGCCACCGGGCCCACGACGTTCCAACTCATGAACAATCTTGTCTCTCAACGCCAGCAGCGCCGCCGCATGCTGCCGTTCTACCGTTGATGCCGTGTCATCCGTAATCAGGCTAAGGTTCAAGGCCAGCATTTGCCCGCCGGGCACGGCCAAGGGCGTGGACATGGCGACTACCCCCGGTTGCCAGGACGCCAGGCAAACTCCTGTGGCGGAAACTTTCTCAATCGCTTTGCCGACCTCGGCGCTTATCGGTTTCCACGACGCGCTGCGATAGCCCTGCATTATTTCCTCAAGCAGCGCCTGGCGCGCCTTGGCATCCAGGGTGGCCAGATAAGCGCGCCCTAACGAAGTCAGTTCAATGGGCACCCGTTGGCCCGCCACGATGGTGCGCAGCGAGGCCTTGCGGTTATAGCGGATGGATTCCAGATAAACCATTTCCGTGCGGTCCGCGCTGGCCAGACCGATATTGACCTTGCGCTTGTTGGACACATCCTGCATGAATGGCGTGGCCGCTTTCAAGACGGGCGAGGCGGCGCGCATCGCGTGTCCCAGGCTGAGCACGGGCGCGGCCAGCCGGTAGGCGCGCGCGCCCCGTTCGTATTCCAGAAAACCGCTGGTCACCAAGGTTTGCGTCAAGCGGCTGACCGTTGCCGCCGATAAACCAGTGCGTTCGGCAAGTTCACCATTGCCCAGCAGGTCGGTGCCGGGCTTGAACGCCCGCAGGATGTCCAGGCCACGGGCCAGCGAGCGGTTCTGGCTGATGCCATCGAAACGTTGCGGAGCGGCGGCCGAGAAATCGGCCGAAATTTCTGATGTCCGGGTCGTCATTAGCAATTCCATCTAGTGGAAATAGGTGCGTGTATTCGCCAACTGTAGCGCCTACCGTGTCGATATCGCCAGCCGAGAAAAACCCGTCATAGGGACCGGCTGGCCCATCGACCAAGACGGAGCAAGCAAGATGGCGGACTACGAATTCATCAAACTGCAGTTGGACGGCGGAGTGGCGACGCTGACGCTGAACCGCCCGGAAAAGCGCAACGCGATCAGCGACGCCATGCGCACCGAATTGATCCACGCGCTGGAGGCCGTGAGCGCCGACCGGGGCACAAGGGCATTGGTGCTGACCGGGGAAGGCAAGGGCTTTTGCGCGGGCGGCGACATCTCGGGCATGCAGCGCCGCATGGACGCCCCCTCGGGCGAGGTCGCCTTCAACGGCTGGTCGCGGCAGCAGCGGGTGCACCACGCGGTCAGCCTGCTGTATCGCATGCCCAAGCCCACCATCGCGGCCGTCAACGGCGCGGCCGCCGGGTTGGGCGCGGACACGGCCCTTAGCTGCGACTTCATCGTGGCATCTGAAGCGGCGTCATTCACCTGGAGCTACATTGCGCGCGGGCTGATTCCGGATGGCGGCGGCATGTATTTTCTGCCGCGCCGCGTGGGGCTGGCGCGCGCCAAGGACCTGATCTATTCCGGCCGCAAGGTACTGGCGTACGAAGCCTTGGCCTTGGGGATCGCCGACCGCCTGGCACCCGCCGGGGACGAGGTGCGCGCGGCCCAGGCTTGGGCGGCCGAACTGGCGCAAGGCTCGGCCACGGCGCTGGCGCTCAGCAAGTCGATTCTGGACCAGAGTTCCGAGCTGACGGCGGACCAGGTGTTCGCGATGGGCAGCCAGGCGCAGGGCATTTGCTACACCAGCACGGAACACCGCGAATCCGTGGCGGAGTTTCTGGCGAAGATGGCCCAGGCCAAGACGGCCAAGGCCCCGGGAGCAGCCCAATGAACGGCCTGCAAAAGCTGCTGCGGCCGCGCAGCGTGGCGGTGGTGGGGGCGTCGGCGGATCCGGCCAAGACCTCGGGCCGGCCCGTGGCCTATTTGCAGAAGCACGGCTTCCAGGGCCGCATCTATCCGGTCAACCCCAAGGCGTCCGAGATTGCCGGGCTGCGCTGCTACCCCGATGTGCGCGCCTTGCCGGAAGCGCCGGACGTGGCCATCGTGCTGCTAAGCGCCCAGCACACGCAGCAAGCCGTGCGAGACCTGGCCGATATCGGCACGGGCGCGGCCATCGTGCTGGCCAGCGGCTATTCCGAAACTGGCGAAGAGGGCGTGCGCCGTCAGCGCGAACTGCGCGACGCGGCGGGCAGCATGCGTATCCTGGGTCCCAACACAATAGGCCTGGTCAACCTGACGGACCGCATCACGCTATCGGCCAGCGGCGCGTTGGAACTTGATGACCTGCACAGCGGAGCGGTGGGCCTGGTGTCGCAAAGCGGCGGCATCCTGGGCGCCTTGCTGTCGCGCGCGGCGGCGCGTGGCATTGGACTGTCCAAGCTGATCTCCACCAGCAACGAGGTCGATCTGGATCTAGCCGATTTTGTGGACGCGCTGGCCGACGACCCCGCCACGCGCGTCATCGCGCTGTATGTGGAAAGCATCCGCAACCCCAAGACCTTTCGCGCCGCCGCGCGCAAGGCAGCCGCCGCGGGCAAGCCCATCGTGGCGTTCAAGATTGGCCGCTCGGAATCCGGCGCGCAGGCCGCCGCGTCGCACACGGGTGCGCTGGCGGGCGCGGACGCCATGTACGACGCGTTGTTCGACGACGTGGGCGTCATTCGGGCGCAGACGTTTGCAGACCTGCTGGACATTCCCGCCGCGCTGGCCAGCGAACGCAAGCTGGGCGGCCCGCGTGTAGCGGTGCTGACCTCAACCGGCGGAGCGGGCACGCTGGTGGCCGACAGCCTGGGCGTGGCGGGCTTTGAACTGCCCGCGCCTGATGCGGCCACCGGCGCCGCCTTGCGGGCGCTGCAAACCGGCGACCACGCCGCCCTGGACCGCAACCCCATCGACGTGACCCTGGCCGGATTGCAGCCGGACCTGTTGCGCAACGCCATCCGCATCGTGCTGGAAAGCGATCAGTACGATGCGCTGGTGGTTGTGGTGGGCTCGTCCGGCGTGGCGCAGCCTGAACTGATGGCCAATGCGTTGCGCGATTCACTAGCGTTAAGCAGCAAGCCCTTGATGGCCTTCGTCAGCCCACACGCGCCGCGCGCGGCCGAGGTGCTTAGCCAATACGGCATCCCTGCGTTCCCAGCGCCCGAGAGCATCGGCGCGGCGCTGTCCGCCATGTGGCGCGTGCAGCGCAACAAGGAACGTGCCGCGCCAGTGCAGCCGCGGTCCAAGGCCACCGAACCGATTTTTTGCGCCGAGCGGGGCTCGCTGGACGAGGCTCAGGCCAAGGCGCTGTTCGCCCGGTTCGGCATACCCGGCGTGCGCGAAATCACGGTCACGTCCGACGTTCAGGCAAGCAGCGCGGCCGCCACCTTGGGGCCACGCGTGGTGCTCAAACTGTTGTCCAGCAAGATCACCCACAAAAGCGATGTGGGCGGCGTGGCGGTCAACGTGGCGCCCGAAGACATCGCAGAGCGCCTGCGGCAGATGACGCAAGACGTACAGCGGCATACGGGCCAGCCGCCCCAGGCCTTTCTGGTGCAAGAGATGGTGACGGGCGCGGCCGAGGTCATCGTCGGCCTGCATCGCGACACGGTCGGTACGGCGCTGCTGTTGGGCATGGGCGGGGTGGTGGCCGAGCTGGTGCGCGACACGACCTTGCTGTTGCTGCCGGAAGATGGCGCGGCCTTGACGGAAGACGCGGTACTTGCCGCCTTGCAACGCCTGAAAACCTGGCCCTTGCTGGACGGATATCGCGGCCGCCCCAAAGCGGATGTGCCCGCGCTGATCCAGGCGGTGCTGGCGTTTGCGCGCATGGCCACCGCCTTGCAAGCACAGTTGATCGAAGCCGAAATCAACCCCTTGTTCGTCAAGCCCTTGGGGCAGGGCGTCTGCGCGGCGGATGGCGTCGTGGTGTTGAAGGACTGACCGGGCGCGGTCATTCGGCCGCCCTTTTTTGCAGAGGCGCCGCAATCAGACCGGCGCAAAAAAATATCAGGAGACAAGCATGAAGACCCAGAAATTTGCATGGCTATCCGCCAAGGCCGTGGCCGCCACCGCGCTGACGATGGCGACGCTTTGCGCACCGCAGGCGCACGCGGCGTTTCCAGACCGGCCGCTGCGCATCGTGGTGCCGTTCACCCCGGGTGGTGGCACCGACATCGTTGCGCGCCAACTAGCCAAGGGCTTGACCGACGAGCTAGGCGAATCGGTCATCGTCGAGAACCGGCCGGGCGGCAGCACCATTATCGGCACGGAAAACGTGGCCAAGAGTCCGCCAGACGGCTACTCGCTATTGATGGCGACCTTCGCCCATGCGGTCAACCCGGCCATCCACAAGAAGCTGCCCTACGACACCGAAGCCGCGTTCGCACCGGTGGCGATGATCGGCAAGTCGCCCAATGTGCTGGTGGTGTCGCCCAAGTCCCAATTCAAAAGCGTGCAGGACTTGCTGACCTACGCGCGCGCGCATCCCGGCAAGCTGACGTTCGGCTCGTACGGCAACGGCACGTCGGCGCATCTGGCGGGGGAATTGTTCAAGAGCCTGGGCAAGGTCGACATCCTGCACGTGCCGTACAAGGGGGCGGGGCCGGCCATCAACGACCTGATAGGTGGGCAGATCGACATGATCTTTTCTACCTCGGCCAGCGTCAGCGGCCAGATCAAGAACGGGCAGCTGCGCGCGCTGGCGGTCACCACCAAAGACCGCTCGCCCGCGTATCCGGGCGTGCCCAGCGTGGCGGAAGCGGGCGAAGCCGATTACTTCGTGGATAGCTGGTATGGCGTCTTCGTACCGCGGGGCACGCCGCAGGCGGTCATCGACCAGCTCAACGCGGCCATCAAGAAGGTGTCGGGCAAGGCGGAATTTCAGGCGGCGCTGGAACTGGAAGGGCTGGTCGCCAGCGTGGGCACGCCGGCCGCGCTGGGTGAATACGTGAAGCAGGAAGAGGCGCGCTGGACCAAGATCATCCGTGACGCGGGGATTGCGGACAAGCCCTGAACGGCGCCATGGACGCCGCCGCATGGCACGCGATCAAGAACGCCATCAAGAACGCCATCAAGGATGCCGTGGCGGCGCGGGTCGCGCGTCAGGACTTGGAATTCAAGTCCCGCGGCGCATCCACATCCGCCAGCACGCCCGGGTCGTCGACCGCTAGTTCATGAACCGGATGGCGCATCAACACGCTGCGCGCGCCCACATCGCCCGATAGCGCGGCAAGCTCCGGCCAGAGCGCGCGCGCGAACGCCACCGGATGTCCACGGCGGCCCTGCCAGGTAGGCGCCACGATGCGATGCTGGCTGGTCGCGGCAGCAACCCGCAAACAGGTATCGGCGCGTAGCCACGGCATGTCGGCCAGGGCGATCAGGCAGGCGGACTCTGTCAAGTTCGGGGATTGCGCCTCTCGCATCAAATGACGCGCGGCCGTCGCCAGGCTATCGCCCATGCCGTTGGCTTCCGCGCTGACCAGCACGATGTCGCACCCTGCTGATTCCAGCAACGCCCGCAGCGCCGTTTGGTCGGCGCGTAGCACCGCAATGGTGCGCGCGGTGGCTTGGCGCAGCGCACGGGCGCAAGCCACGGCAACCGGGGTGCCATCGTCCAGCAATGCCAACAGCTTGTCCTGGCCCGGCGCGATGGCGGCGTAGCGTCGCCCGTGGCCCGCCGCCAACAGCACGCCCACGCACGGTCCCGGTGCAGCGGATGCGTCTAGCGTAAGAGAGGATGCGAAGCTGGGCATGGTAATTGCTGGATTGGCGAGTCGGCGCTCCGTCGTATCGGCACATCGGCACATCGGCGCACTGGCGCGTTGGGGAGTTCTGCTGATCAGAGTATGCGGATTTTGCCTCTTTTCTTGTCGGGCGGCGCGCTGCTACAGTGGTTTCGATATCTGGAGGGCAACACATGGAGAGCCTGGATTTGCAGGTTTTAGCCGCAATCGAGAGCTGGCGCCATCAGGGCCACCGATTCATTTTGGCTACGGTCGCCAACACTTGGGGCGCCTCGCCACGGCCACGCGGATCCTGGCTGGCGGTGCGCGACGATGGGCGCATAGTGGGGTCGGTATCGGGCGGCTGTATTGAAGACGACCTGATCGACAAAATACGGCGCGGCGGGCTTTGGCAGCCACGCCCGTATGCGCTGACCTACGGCGCCACCCGCGACGAAGCGTTGAACTTTGGCCTGCCCTGCGGCGGCATTCTGGAATTGCTGATTGAACCCGACCCCGACGTCGCGCTGCTGCAAGGCCTGGCCGAACGCTTGAACAACGGTGAACTGGTCAAAAGAACGCTCAGCCTGGACACCGGCATGGCGGCCTTGGCGTCTGCCCAGCCGGGCGATCAATTCCATTGGGACGGCAAAACGCTGACCACGCTGCACGGGCCGCAATGGCGTCTGCTGCTGGTGGGCGCGGGCGACATCGCGCGCTACATCGCGCCCATGGCGATGGCGCTGGGCTTTGAAGTGATCGTGTGCGACCCGCGCCAGGAATACGCCGGGTCGTGGCATGTGCCGGGCACACGGCTGCTGACGACGATGCCCGACGACACTGTCACAGCCCTGGCTCCGGATATCCGCACGGCAATCATCGTGCTGGCGCATGACCCCAAGCTGGACGATATGGCGCTGCTGGAAGCGCTGCCGTCGCCAGCATTCTTCGTGGGCGCGCTGGGTTCGCGGCGTACCAACGACCAGCGCCGCAAGCGCCTGCTTGAACATTTTGGCTTCACGCAAGCGCAGGTGGCGCGCCTGCGCGGGCCGGTGGGCCTGCCCATCGGCAGCCGCACACCGCCGGAAATCGCCGTGTCCATCCTGGCCGAATTGACGCAAGAGCGCATCCGGCACACCACCCCGCCCAGCACCCATTCGCTACGGGAATGCGGGTTGCTGGCCGACGACCTGGAGCGCGGCGTGGTTCGCGTTGCCGACTAAGACAAAGGGGCTGCCTTGGAAAATTCGCTTGCCATCAAGATCACCCGTCGCAACCTGCTCAAGGCAGGCGCTGCGTCGGCCACCGCCACCGCGATGGCCGCGCCATCGATGACTGCCGCCCAGCAGGGCTCGCAGGCCGGCATGCAAGCCATGTCCGCCACCGTGACCTTGCGCGTGAACGGCGCGGCGCGCGAGGTGTCGCTGGACATGCGTACGACGCTGCTGGACGCGCTGCGCGAACACCTGCACCTGACCGGCACCAAGAAGGGCTGCGACCACGGCCAGTGTGGCGCCTGTACGGTGGTGCTTGACGGACGCCGCGTCAATTCCTGTTTGACGCTGGCCGTCATGCATGACGGCGCCGAGATCGCCACCATCGAAGGCCTGGGCACGCCCACCGCACTGCACCCGATGCAGGCCGCCTTCGTCAAGCATGACGGCTACCAGTGCGGCTACTGTACGCCCGGGCAGATCTGTTCGGCGGTGGCGATGCTGGAAGAGGTATCGCAAGGCGTGCCCAGCCACGTCAGCGCCAGCCTGACCGAGCGCCCACTCTTGAGCGCGGAGGAAATCCGCGAACGCATGAGCGGCAACATCTGCCGCTGCGGCGCGTATTCGAACATCGTCGAAGCCATCACCGAGGTGGCGGGGAGCAAGGCATGAGGCCCTTTACCTACGAGCGCGCCCGCACCCCCGCCGAAGCCGCCGCCAGCGCCGCCCAGGTGCGTGGCGCGCGCTTCATCGCGGGCGGCACGAACCTGCTGGACCTGATGAAGCTGGAAGTCGAAACCCCCACGCATCTGATCGACGTGAACGGCTTGGGCCTGGACCAGATTACAGAAACGCCAGACGGGGGCTTGCGCGTGGGCAGCTTGGTGCGCAACACCGACCTGGCTGCCCACGAGCGGGTGCGGCGCGACTACGCGGTGCTGTCGCGCGCCATTCTGGCAGGCGCCTCCGGGCAGATTCGCAACCGCGCCACCACCGCCGGCAATCTGTTGCAACGCACGCGCTGCCCGTATTTCTACGACACCAACATGCCCTGTAATAAGCGCGCGCCCGGCACCGGTTGTTCCGCCATGGGCGGCGTGACGCGCCAGTTAGCCGTGATAGGGGCCAGCGAGGCCTGCATCGCCACGCATCCCAGCGACATGGCGGTGGCCATGCGCCTGCTGGATGCCCAGGTGGAAACGGTGCGCCCCGACGGCGCCACGCGTGTGATTCCGATTGCGGATTTTTACCGCTTGCCCGGTGACACGCCGCACATCGATACCAACCTGGAAGCCGGCGAACTGATCACCGCGGTGAACCTGCCCAAGCCGGTGGGCGGCGTGCACGTCTACCGCAAGGTGCGCGACCGTGCCTCGTTCGCTTTTGCGCTGGTGTCCGTGGCCGCCGTGGTGCAGGAAGACGGCAGCGGCCGTGTGGCGCTGGGCGGCGTGGCGCCACAGCCGTGGCGCATGGACGCGGCCGACGCCGCCATGCCGCAAGGCGCCCGCGCGGTGGCCGACCGCCTGCTGGCTGACGCGCGACCCATCGAAGACAACGCGTTCAAGCTGACGTTGGCGGCTAGAACCCTGAGTGCAGTGCTGGCGCAAGCGAGGGCCTGACGCGATGAAATTCGATACTCCCGCTACTGAAAACCCCATTGATCAATTGAAGGTCGTGGGCCATGGCGTCGACCGCATCGACGGCCCGCTCAAGACCACCGGCACGGCGTCCTACGCCTATGAACGCCACGATGTCGCACCCCAGGCCGCCGTGGGCTACGTGCTGGGCGCGGCTATTGCAAAGGGTCGCATCAGCGCCATGGACATCGAGGCCGCGCGCCGCGCACCCGGCGTGTTGGCGGTGGTAACCGCGCAAAACGCCGGCAAGCTGGGCAAGGGCAAGATGAACACCGCCACGCTCTTGGGCGGGCCAGACATCCAGCACTATCACCAGGCCATCGCCTTGGTCGTGGCGGAAAACCTGGAGCAGGCGCGCGCCGCCAGCCGCTTGATCCGCGTGCAGTATGAACGCGCGCCTGGCGCGTTCGACCTGGCGGCGGAAAAGGAATCCAGCGCTAAGGTCGGCAAGGAAGGCGGCGGCAAACCGAACCCCCGCGAAGACCGCGTCGGCGACTTCGAAAGCGCCTACGCACAAGCCCCGGTAAAGATAGACCACACCTACACCACACCCGACCAATCCCACTGCATGATGGAGCCGCATGCGTCCACGGCGGTATGGGAAGGCGATTCGCTGACCTTGTGGACGTCCAATCAAATGATCGCCTGGGGGCGCGGCGACGTGGCTCGTACGCTGGGAATTCCGCGCGAAAAAGTGCGGCTGATCTCGCCCTACATCGGTGGCGGCTTTGGCGGCAAGCTGTTCGTGCGGGCCGACGCCTTGCTGGCCGCGCTGGGCGCGCGCGCGGCGCGCCGGCCGGTCAAAGTGGCATTGCAGCGGCCCTTGATCGCCAACAACACCACGCACCGCCCGGCCACGATCCAGCGGGTACGCATTGGCACCACGCAAGACGGCAAGATCACGGCCATCGGCCATGAAAGCTGGTCGGGCGATCTGCCGGGCGGCGGTCCCGAAGAAGCCGTGCAGCAGACCCGCCTGCTTTATGCCGGCGCCCACCGGCTGACCGCGCTGAACCTGATGGTGCTGGACCTGCCCGAAGGCAATGCGATGCGCGCGCCGGGCGAAGCGCCAGGCATGATGGCGCTGGAGATCGCGGTGGACGAAATGGCCGAGGCCGCGGGCGTGGACCCGGTGGAGTTCCGCGTGCGCAACGACACGCAGGTGGACCCTGCCAAGCCCGAGCGCCCGTTCTCGCAACGGCGCCTGATTGAATGCCTGCGTGTGGGCGCGGACCATTTCGGCTGGGCCTCGCGGCGCGCGCGGCCCGCCTCGCGGCGCGAAGGCCGCTGGCTGGTGGGCCTGGGCGTGGCGGCGGCGTTTCGCAATAACCTGGTGATGAAGTCGGCCGCCCGTGTGCGCCTGGATGCGGCCGGCCAGGTCATTGTGGAAACCGACATGACCGATATCGGCACCGGCAGCTACACCATCATTGCGCAAACGGCCGCTGAAATGCTGGGCGTGCCGCTGGCCAAAGTCATCGTGCGGCTGGGGGATTCCTCGTTCCCGGTGTCGGCCGGGTCAGGCGGCCAATGGGGCGCCAACAGTTCCACGGCTGGCGTGTACGCAGCCTGCGACAAGCTGCGCACCGCCATCCTGCAACGGCTGGGTTTTTCCGGCGACGGCGCGGGGTTCGCGGACGGGTCGGTGACCGACGCCAGCGGCCGTATCGCCACGCTGCGTGAGGCGGCGGCCGGCGGTGAGCTGGTGGCCGAAGACATCCTGGAATTCGGCGACCTGGACAAGAAGTTCCAGCAGTCCACCTTTGGCGCGCACTTTGTTGAGGTGGCGGTGGACGCCGCCACTGGCGAAACGCGCATCCGCCGCATGCTGGCCGTGTGCGCGGCGGGGCGCATCCTGAACCCCAAGACCGCGCGCAGCCAGGTGATAGGCGCCATGACGATGGGCGTGGGCGCGGCGCTGATGGAGGAATTGGCGGTGGACGATCGCGTGGGCTATTTCGTGAATCACGACCTGGCCAGCTACGAGGTCCCCGTGCATGCCGACATCCCCAGTCAGGAGGTGATTTTTCTGGACGAAACCGACCCGATTTCGTCGCCCATGAAGGCCAAGGGCGTGGGCGAACTGGGCTTGTGCGGCGTGGGCGCGGCGATTGCCAACGCGGTCTACAACGCCACCGGCGTGCGCGTGCGCGACTACCCCATCACGCTGGAAAAACTGCTGCCCGGGCTGCCTGACCTGACTTGAAGGCCAGGATGCCGCGGTGGCGCGCGCGCGGGTTCAGTTCTTCTGGATATTGTTGGCGGTGGCAATCGGGCGCAGCTTCGCGATGTCTGCCGTGACCCGTTGCGCGTAGGAGCTGCCGGGCTCGAAGCCGGGTTGAATACCGGCGGCCAGCAGTTTGTCGGAGGTTGCCTTGTCGGCCAACGTATCCGCCAAGGCCAGCTCCAGCTTTCTCCGCACATCGGCCGGCAAGTCCTTCGGGCCCACGACGGCAAACCAGGAATCCATCTTGAACCCGGGGTAGCCGCTTTCCGCGATGGTCGGCACGTCGGGCATCATCGGCGAGCGCTTTTCCGTGGTGACCGCGATGGCTTTGATGCGGCCGCTTTTCAACGCGGCGGCGGCGGCGGGGATGGCATCGAAGCTCAGGGGAATCTGGCCGCCCATCAAGTCGGTGATGGCGGGCGCGCTGCCTTTGTAGGGCACATGCATGACTTTGACACCCGCGGCGGACCACAACATTTCGCCGGCAAAATGAACGGTGGTTCCGTTGCCGTGCGAGCCATAGGAATAGGCACCTGGGTTGGCTTGTATGTTCTTGATCAACTGAGGCAGCGTCGATGCCTTTTCTTTGTCGTTGGCCAACAGCACCAGGCCAGTCGAGCCGACGATGCCCAAGGGCGTGAAACTGGTTTGCTCGTTATAAGGCAGCTTTTTGTACAGAATTGGGTTTACGGAAAACGTGGTCGCGGTGCCCAGCAACAGTGTGTAGCCGTCTGGATCGGACTTGGCCACGGATTCAGCCCCGATGATGGTGGCCGCGCCCGCCTTGTAGTCCACGACCACTTGCTGACCCAGCCGCGCACCCAGGCCTTGCACCAGAATGCGGGCCACGGTGTCGACCGTGCCGCCTGCTGGAAAGGGCACGACCAGCCGGATGGGTTTTTCCGGGAATGCCGCCTGTGCTGGCGCCATGCCCAGCCCCGCGGACAACGCCACCAGTCCAAAGCCCAATGCCAATGTTTTGATCTTCATGTTTTCCCCTTGATACCTAGTAGATAGGTTGCTGTTGGTGATGACAACGACACCCGAGCCGAGGCGTCTATGCACCTTCGGTCCGGTCGGTAGGATAGGTGTCAGCCGTAGGCGATGGCGCTTTTTGTGTCCACGGCGTTCGTGTCCAGTTCAACGATGCGGTTGAAATCTTCGGTGTCGTCGATACTGTCGGCGCTGGCTGCCCACACCGCGCCGACCTCGCTGCTGATGGGCAGGGCAAGGCCCGCCTGCGCCATCATGTCGATGGCCAGGCGCACATCCTTGCGCATCAGTTGCATGGTGAAGCCAGAGTCGAAGCCCTTGTTCAAAATGCGGCTGGGATAGTTGTAGAGCGTGACACCGCTGCGGCCCGAGCCTGCGTTGACGGCCTCAATCAATTGCGTGGTGTTCACCCCGGCGGCCTCGGCAATCCTGAAGGCTTCGCTGGCGGTGAGCAGGTGCGACGCGACCAGCAGGTTATTGACGAGCTTGGCGATATGGCCCGCGCCCACCTGGCCAATCACAAATCGTTTGCTTCCCAGTGCGGAAAGCACTGGTTCGGCGGCGCTGAGATCCTCGGGCGCGCCGCCGATGAACATCGTCAGATCGCCGCTTTGCGCGCCGCGCGGGCCACCACTGACCGGCGCATCCACGAACCTGACGCCGCGCGCGCGCAGGACGACAGCCAGGGCCTGGGTGACGGTGGGGTCGGCCGTGGTGGTGTCGATCAACAGCAGGCCGGCCGGCGCCAGGGCGGCGATGCCATCCTCGCCTTCGACCAGCTTGCGCACGATGGCCGAGTTGGGCAGCGACATCACTACGGCCTGCACGTCCGCCAGCAGTTGCGCCAGCGTGCCGGCGGCGTTGATGCCTTCTTCCTGGGCCACGCGGGCGGTCAGCTCGGGGCTGGCATCCAGCCCCGTGACCTGAAAGCCCGCGCGCTTGAGCGACGCCGCCATGCCGCGCCCCATTTTTCCTAATCCGATAACGCCAATTGCTTTGATGTCCGACATGATGCGTGTTCTCTGAGTGAGGGGTCGGCCAGGCTCAAGCGCCCGTGCCGATGGGGATCCAGACGCTTTTGGTCTGGGTGTATTCGTACAAGGCCTCGACGCCACTTCCGCGCCCGTAGCCGCTGCTGCCATAGCCGCCGAAGGGCGTCGAGACATGCATGTCGCGGTACATGTTGATCCAGAAAATACCCGCCCTGACGCCCGCCGCGACACGATGGGCGCGGGCGATGTCGCGCGTCCATACGGCGCCCGCCAGGCCGAATTCACTGTCGTTGGCAATGGCGATGGCTTCTTCTTCGGTGTCGAAGGGGATGGCGACGACTACGGGGCCAAATACTTCTTCGCGCGCGATACGCATGGTGTTGGTGACGTCTTTCAACACCGTGGGTTCAACGTAGTAGCCTTGGCCGCGCGCCGCCACCTTGCCGCCCGCCACGCATTGCGCGCCTTCGGCCAGGCCCACGGAAATCAGGGATTCAATGCGGTTCAGTTGCGCCAGGTTGTTGATCGGGCCGCTGTCGGCGGATTCATCCAGAGGGGCGCCAACCTTGTATTGCTGTGCGGCCTGCGCGAGTTCGGCCACGAAGTCGTCGTAGATCGGCCGTTGCACCAGCAAGCGCGAGCCGGCCGCGCAGTTTTGCCCGGTGTTCGCAAAGGCCGCCACCACGGCAGCGCTGACCGCTGCCTTGCGGTCGGCGTCCTGGAAAACGATGTTGGCGGATTTTCCACCCAGCTCCAGCAGGCAGGAAATCGGCCGCTTGGCGGCTTGCGCGTTGACCTTGCGGCCCGTGCCCACCGACCCCACGAAGACGATCTTCTTGATGTGATCATGCGCAATGACGGGGTCGCCTATCGTTTGCCCCAGCCCGTTGAGCACATTGATCACCCCGGGCGGAAAGCCGACCTGCACCGCCAGATGGGCCAGCACCAGCGACGACAAGGGCGTCAGCTCCGAAGGCTTGATCAGGACGGCATTGCCCGTGGCCAGGGCCGGCGCAATGTTCCATGCGGCCAGGTACAGGGGCGAATTCCACGGCATGATGGCAAACACCACACCCAGCGGCTCGCGCAGCGTGTAGTTCAACTGCCCGCCCGGTACCGGCACCACATTGCCGCCGAACTTGTCGGTCCAACCCGCGTAATAGCGAAAAATTTCGGCGACGGCCGCCAATTGCGCTCTGCAACCTTTGATGGCTTTGCCGGTGCTGGCGGCTTCCAGACGCGCCAGCGGGTCGGCAACCTGGCTCACCGCTTGCGACAGCGCCATCAGCAGTTCGCCACGACGCTGGGCGGATAGCGCGGCCCAGGCCAGAAAGCCCGACTGGCTGCTTTGCAAGGCCGCTTGCACCTGCGGCGGGCTGGCATCGGCGTAGCGGAACAGCGTGGTTTCGTCGGTGGGGTTGGTAATGGTGATGGGCTCGCCATCGCCCGCCAGCAGGGCGCCATGGACATATGACCCGATCTTCGGATCCGGGCCGAGCAACTGCACCAACAATTGTTGGACGATCTCTGAATAGGACATCACGGTCGCCACCTTTGGAATCGCGGACACGCGGGTCACGGCTTGGCCGCTTCGGCGTCGAGTTCGGCAAACAACTGCTTGGCGATGCGCGTGCATTCGCTGCCGGTGGGCACGCCGCAGTACAGCGCGGATTGCAGGAAGACTTCGCCGATTTCCTCGCGGGTCAGGCCGTTGTTCAGCGCGCCTCGGATATGGATCTTCAGTTCGTTGGGGCGGTTCAGCGCGGCCAGCATGCCCAGGTTGACCAGGCTGCGGGCGCGGCGGTCAAGGCCCGGGCGGTCCCAGATGTCGCCCCACAGGTTGCGGATGGCGAAGGCGCGCATCGGTTCGCTGAATGCATCGGTGGCGGCAGCGGAATGACTCACATAGGCTGCGCCCAGGACTTCGTTGCGGATTTCTTCGCCACGCGAAAATAGGTCTTTGCTCAAGGTCGTCTCACCAGATTAGGGGTCGTGATCAGGAATCGTTGAGACCAGTGTAGGAAGCAGAGGGGGATGGCGTAAGATGCAAAAAAAGCCATCACGATAACCAAAGGTTTTCGGCGTAAACGCTATGACTCTGGACCAACTCAAGGCCTTCCTGGCCGTCGTCGAGCACGGCAGCATCCGAGCGGGAGCCCGTTCGCTGGACGTGGCGCAAAGCGGGCTGACCAAACAGATTCGCCGGCTGGAGCAAAGCCTGGGCGCGGCGCTGTTCGTGCGCGCCAATAGCGGCATCGTGCTGACCAATCACGGCAATACCTTGCTGGCGCGCGCCCGCATCATCCTGGGCGAATGCGAGCGGGCAGAGCAGGACTTTCAATCCTTGCGCGGGCAGTTGAGCGGGCGCTTGAATGTCGGCGCATCATCCGAGGCGTTCGCGCGTTTCCTGCCTCAGTGCATTGCGCAGTTGCGTGACCAGCACCCCGCCGTCAGCGTGCATGTGGCCAGCGGGCCGTCCACGACCTTGCTGTCGGGCATACGCGAAGGCAGGCTGGACTTTGCCGTGACGCTGGTGTCCAAACGCAGCGACATGACGGACTTGCGCAGTGATCGGCTCACGGCCTCCCGGCCGCGCATCCTGTGCCGTAAGGGGCATCCGCTAAGGCCAGCAACGTCGATTCGGGAACTGGTGGGCAGCGACTGGGTGAACACCGCCCGCTTGGGCGAGGAAGGCACGCCGTCGAACCGCCTGGGCGACTGGTTCAAGCTGAACGGGCTGCCCGAGCCGAACATCGCAATCTCGGTGGAGTCCCTGCTGGACACGCTGAACCTGATCACGAGTTCGGACTTCCTGTTTCTGGGACCCGAGTTCGTCTTGCAGCAAAGCGGCTTTGAATACAAGTTATCAGCCCTGGACATTGCCGAGCCGATTCCGTATTCCGATCTGTGCGTGGTGCAGCGTGCGGCTGTGCCCTTGGCGCCGGCCGCGCAGGCACTGGCCTCGATGCTGATTTCGTACGGCCGGATGTCGGAGAAGGCCCGCGCACCGGCCGTGTAAGCCGCGCCGCGAACACGAGCAGGGTATGACCCAGCCGCCCCAGCCGCTGGCGCGCGAACCAGCGGCGCGCCGATCAGCGCGGCGCGTGATCCAGCAAGCCGGACAAGGCTGCCGCGCTTTGCCGCACGGCCGCGACGATGGCGTCCTGGTCCAGGCTGCCTCCTTCCCACTGCGCGGCGGGAATGGTCACGCCGATGGCGGCGGCAATGCGGCCGCTCTGGTCCCGCACGGGCGCGACCACGCTTGCGATGGCGGCTTCGAAGAAGCCCGTGTCTTGCACATAACCCCGCTCGGCGTCCTGCCGCAGCATGTCATGCAGTGCTTCCACCGTAGCGGGGGTGCGCGGCGTAAAGCCCTGTAGCGGCGTTTCCGGATATAGGGCGCGCAGTTCGTCCAGCGTCAGATCACACAGCAGCGCGCGCCCCAATGACGTGGAATGCGCGGGCAGGCGCGTGCCCACATACACCGTGCTGACAAACGGCGTGGGCGCCGAAGACTTGGCCACCACCACCACCGATTGCCCGTCACGCACCACCAGGTTGGAGGGCAGGCCGGTCGCATCGCGCAACTTTTCCAGCAGCGGCCCGCCCAGCTCGGTCAATTCCAACGACGCCAGGTATTCGAAACCCAGGCGCAGCACTCCCATGTCCAGCCGGTAGGCGGTGCCCGATTCCACCTTGCGCACGAAGCCCATGCGTTCCAGCGTGGTCAAGAGGCGAAATACGGTGGAGCGTGGAATCGACAGCCGGCGGGCCAGCTCGGGCGCCGTCAACGTTCTGTCGTTCCTGCTGAATTCACAAAGCAGCAGCAGGCCGCGCTCCAGCGCGGGAACGGCATAGCGGTCGGACGGGGTCTCGCTGGTGTCGAGGTCGGTCAATTCGTGCTCCAGGGCGGTGTTCCAAAAATTGGCGACGACAGAGTACCGCAGCTCTTGCGCAAACGGGGCCAACTCGTACTTGTCTGAAAAACGGCGTGTCTAGGGATATCCCGGATGCCAGGGTGCTGGATGCTCGCCATAATTTGTCCATATACAAAACGTCGTTTTATATATAAGACAAAATGACAATAATGTCATCGGAGATCGTCATGCCCTTGCCCCCTCGGCCAACGGCCCCGCTGTCCTACAACCCGCAACTGACGCCCTGGGCGCCGCCCGCCCTTGAACCCACCGCGGGCAAGGGCGGCATAGAGCGCCCAGGCGCCGTGCCAAACCTGGTGTGGCAAACCCGCGCGCAAGCCCCCACCGCCTACGAAAACGCGCTGGGCGACGCCTTGGAAGCGGCTTTTGACGGCGGCGCCGAGACGCCCGCTGACTTGGTGGCAAGCCTGAACGCCCAGGCGCTGCGCGCGCCGGACGGCGAGGCCTGGACCGAAGCGGGTTTTCTGCAGGAAATGCGTCGGCTTGGCGCCTGATGTTCTTTATCGGCCAGGACTTGATCCGCCGCCATCCATCCCACTTGAGGGGTCTGTGACCATGACATCGCAACGGATAGAAAACCGCCTGAATCAGGGCTTGCGCAATTACTGGTATCCGGTCGTCGCGCAATGGGCGGTGGGCGGCGCGCCGCTGGGGATTACGCGCCTGGGCCAGAACATCGTGCTGTGGCGCGACGCGCAAGGCAATGTCCACGCGCTGGAAGACCGCTGCCCGCACCGTGGGGCGCGCTTGTCCATGGGATGGAACCTGGGCGATCGCCTTGCGTGCTGGTATCACGGCGTGGAAGTGGGCGGCGATGGTCAGGTCAAAAGCGTGCCGGCCGTCAGCCAGTGCCCGCTGGAAGGCCGCAGCTGTGTGAAGGCCTACCCGGCGCGCGTGGCGGCGGGCGCGGTGTTCCTGTGGTTCGGCCAGGGGCCGGCGCCGGAACTCAGCCTGCCAGAGGAACTGGACTGCGGCGAGCACTCGCACTTCCTATGTACCGCGCAGTGGGCCTGCAACTACCGCTACGCCATCGACAACGTCATGGACCCAATGCACGGCGCGTATCTGCACGCGGCGTCGCATTCGATGGCCGATGGCGACAAGCAGGCGCAGATGGCCATCCGCGAAACCGACACCGGCCTGATCTTCGAAAAGAGCAATCAGTCGGGCGTGAACTTTGACTGGGTCGAGTTCGGCGAAACCGATTCAATGTGGCTGCGCCTGTCCATCCCCTACAAAAAGCGATTCGGCCCCGGCGGCGAATTCGGCATCGTGGGCTACGCCACGCCGGTGGACGAAAACCACTGCCAGGTCTTCTTCTGGCGCACGCGGCGTGTGCAAGGATGGCAGCGCGACGTGTGGCGCTTTCTGTATCGCAATCGGCTGGAAGGCCTGCATTGGGAAGTACTGGAGCAAGACCGCGTCGTGCTGGAAAGCATGGCGCCGGACGCGCGCAAACACGAAACGCTCTATCAGCATGACGTCGGCATCACGCGCGTGCGGCGCATCCTGCAGCGGCGCGCCGAGGCCGAAGTGCAAGCGGAAGTGCAGGCCGACGTGCCGGCTACCGGGCAGACCACTGTGCAGACGACCGGGCGGGCAAACGAGCAGGCCGCGCATGTCTGACGCCCACACTGCCGCCTTGCCCCCGCTCTCATTGGCCGGCCGCCGCATCCTGGTGACCGGGGCGGCGCGCGGGCTGGGCCTGGCGTTTACGGAATATCTGGCGCAAGCCGGCGCGCAGATCGCAATGGTTGATGTGTTGGGCCCGGAACTGGATCAGCAACTGAGCCGGCTGCGCGATGCCGGCCTGCGCGTGCACGCCTTCCTGGCGGATCTGCGCAACCCGGACTCCTGCCTGCATTGCGTCCACGACGCGGTGTGCGCGCTGGGCGGCTTGGACGGGCTGGTGAACAACGCATCCATCACCCATTCCGGCGGCCGCCTGGCCGAAGAGCTGGACGTGGCGATGTGGGACAGCGTCATGGAAGTCAATGTGCGCGGCACCTGGCTGATGACCACGGCCTGCCTGCCCGCGTTGCGCGCCAGCGGCCGGGGCAGCATCGTCAATATTGCGTCCGACACGGCGCTGTGGGGCGCGCCCAAGCTGCTGGCCTACGTGGCCAGCAAGGGGGCGCTGATCAGCATGAGCCGGTCGCTGGCGCGTGAGTTGGGTGCCGACAACATCACGGTCAACACGATCGCCCCGGGCCTGACGCGCGTGGAAGCCACCGACTACGTGCCGGCCGCCCGCCACGAGCTCTACCGCAACCAGCGCGCCATTGCGCGCGAGCAGGTGCCCGCTGACTTATGCGGCACGGTGGCCTTTTGTCTGTCGGACCTGTCGCGTTTCATGACCGGGCAATTACTGGCCGTGAATGGCGGCATGGTGATGCACTGACCCCCAGCAGATCAGGTGGAAAGACTATGTGGCAGTTGAAAAACAAAGTGGCGGTGGTGACGGGCGGCTCGTCGGGCATTGGCCTGGCAACCGTGCAGCGGCTGCTGGACGCGGGCGCCGCCGTCGCATTCTGCGGGCGCGATGCGCAACGCCTGGCCGACGCCCGCGCACAACTGCTGCGGCAATGGCCCGACGCGCGGCTGCTGGCCGCGCAATGCGATGTGCTGGACCCGACACAAATGGCCGAGTTCGCGGCCCAGGTCCAGGCGCGTTGGGGACCCGCCAGCGTGCTTATCAACAACGCCGGCCAGGGCAGGGTATCCACGTTTGCCACCACCGACGATGCTGCCTGGCAAGAAGAACTGAACTTGAAGTTCTTCTCGGTCATCCATCCCACGCGCGCGTTTCTTCCGCAATTGAAGCAAGCGCCCGACCCCGCCATCGTCTGCGTGAATTCATTGCTGGCTTTGCAACCCGAGCCGCACATGGTGGCCACGTCGGCCGCGCGCGCCGGGGTACGCAACCTGGTCCGCTCGTTGGCGACCGAGTTCGCGCCCTTTGGCATCCGCGTCAACGCGGTGCTGTTGGGCTTGGTGGATTCCGGCCAATGGCGTCGCCGTTTCGAGGCGCGCGATGACCAGTCCTTGAGCTGGTCGGCATGGACCGCCCGGTTGGCTGCCGACAAGGGCATCCCCCTTGCGCGCCTGGGCGACCCGGCCGAAGCCGCCAACGCGATTTGTTTTCTGGCCTCGCCCTTGGCGTCCTACACCACCGGCGGCCACATCGATGTTTCTGGAGGATTGTCCCGTCATGCCTGAAGTACCACGCATCACCGTCGGCCACGCCATTGCCGCCTTTCTTGAACAATGCGGAATCAAAGCCGCGTTCGGCGTGATCTCTATCCACAACATGCCCATCCTGGACGCCATTGGTGAACGCGGCCGCATCCGCTTTGTGCCGGCACGCGGCGAAGCTGGCGCTACCAATATGGCTGATGCCTATGCGCGCACGACCGGTGGGCTGGGCGTGTGCCTGACCAGCACCGGCACCGCGGCCGGCAATGCGGCGGGCGCGCTCGTTGAAGCCTGGACCGCGGGCACGCCGCTGTTGCACCTGACTGGCCAGATCGAAACGCCATTTCTGGACCGTGGCCTGTCCTACATACACGAAGCGCCCGACCAGTTGTCGATGCTGAAGGCCATTTCAAAGGCGGCGTTTCGCGTGCGCAGCGCCGACACGGCGTTAAGCGTTATTCGTCAGGCGGTACACGCGGCCATGAGCGCGCCGCGCGGCCCCGTCAGCGTCGAGATTCCCATCGATATCCAGTTGGCGCTGATTCCCTTGCCGCAAGATCAGCAACCGCTGCCGGTGGCGCCCGTGACGCCCAACGCCGACGCGCTGGACCGTCTGGCCGATGACCTGGCTCAGGCGCGCCGGCCGCTGCTTTGGTTGGGAGGCGGGGCGCGGGGGGCGGCCACAGCGGTCAAGCGCCTGCGCGACATGGGCTTCGGCGTGGTCACCAGCACGCAAGGCCGTGGCGTGCTGCCCGAGGACGACACCAGTTCGCTGGGCGCCTTCAACCTGCAAGCGCCCGTCGAAGCCTTCTATCAAACTTGCGACGCCATGGTGGTGGTGGGCTCGCGCCTGCGCGGCAATGAAACGCTGCAATACCGGCTGAACCTGCCGTGCCGTCTTTACCGCATCGACGCTGACCCTGCCGCCGATGGCCGCGGCTACGCCAATGCGCAATTCGTGCATGGCGACGCCGCGCTGACGCTGGAAGGCCTGGCCGACCGCCTGCAAGGCCGCATGCGTGTGGAAGACAGCTTCCTGCCCGACCTGCAAACGGCGCGCTCGCAAGCCAGCGCGGCGCTGCGCGACGGGCTGGGCGCCTACGGCGAGTTGGTCGACAGCTTGCAGCGCCACTTGGGTCGCGACTTCAACTGGGTGCGCGACGTGACCGTGTCCAACAGCACCTGGGGCAACCGCTACCTGCGCGTCTTCGACCCCTTGGCTGGCGTGCATGCGCTGGGTGGGGGCATCGGCCAGGGTCTTGCCATGGGCATTGGCGCGGCGGTCGGCGCGGCCGCCACGGGCTCGGGCAAGAAAACGTTCTGCTTGTCGGGCGATGGCGGCTTCATCCTGAACCTGGGTGAACTGGCCACCGCCGTGCAAGAGCAGGCCGACGTGGTGTTCGTGCTGATGAACGACCGTGGTTACGGCGTCATCAAGAACATTCAGGACAGCCAGTACGGTGGCCGCCGCCACTACGTGGACCTGCATACGCCCGACTATGCCGCCCTGGCGGCGTCCTTGGTGCTGCGGCACGCGCGCGTGTCGCGGGTGGCGGACATGGACGCGGCGCTGGTGTTTGCCGCGCGCGAGGCGGGACCGTGCCTGATCGAAGTCGACATGCTGTCCATCGGCGCATTCAAAACCGTCTTCGCCGGCCCGCCGGTCAAGACGCCGGTGGTGGCGTGATGCGCAAGCGCATAACTGGAAGCCAGCCATGACAGACAAGCACATCCTGGACATCTGCGTCGGCGGCGTCTGGCGTGCCGGGCGGGGCGAGGTGTATGCCAGCCTGTACCCGGCCACGGGCCAAGCCATCGCACATCTTCGGGCCGCCAACCTGGACGATGTCGATGAAGCGGTAAGCGCCGCCGATCACGCCTTCCGCCATGGCGGCTGGGCCCAAAAACATGCGCACGAGCGCGCGCAGGTGCTGTACCGCGTGGCACAGATCATCCGTGAACGCGCGGAAGATCTGGCGCAGACGCAGCGGCTGGACAACGGCAAGCCCATTACCGAAACGCGCGCCCTGGTCGCCAGCGCCGCCGCCACGTTCCAGTTCTACGCGGCGGCGTGCGAGACCCTGGAGGACGGCCTGACGCCGATGCGCGGCGACTGCCTGACGATGAGCGTGCACGAACCCATGGGCGTCATCGCCGCGATCACGCCATGGAATTCACCTATCGCCAGCGAGGCGCAGAAGCTTGCCCCCGCGCTGGCGGCGGGCAACGCGGTCATCATCAAGCCCGCCGAAATCACGCCGTTGATGGCCTTGCAGCTGGCGGCCATCTGCGAACAGGCGGGCGTGCCAGCCGGCATGGTCAGCGTGTTGCCGGGCAAGGGCTCGGTGCTGGGCGATGCCCTGGTGCGGCACCCTCTGATCAAGCGCGTATCGTTCACGGGCGGCACCGGCACGGGCAAACAGATTGCCCGCCTTGCCGCCGACAAGATGATGCCAGTGTCGATGGAACTGGGTGGCAAGTCACCCACGATGGTGCTGGCCGACGCCGACATCGAGCATGCCGTCAACGGCGTGCTGTATGGCATCTTCAGTTCGTCGGGCGAATCCTGCATTGCTGGGTCGCGCCTGTTCGTGGCGCGTTCGCTGTACGCGGAATTCCTGGACCGGTTGGCGGGCGCTGCCCAACGCTTGCGCGTGGGCGACCCGGCGGACCCGGCCACGCAAATGGGCCCGCTGATCAGCGAGGCGCACCGCGCAACGGTAGAACGCTACGTGGCGCTGGGCTTGAGCGAAGGCGGCACGATCCGCACCGGCGGCAAGCGCCCCGAGGGCAGCAGCTACGACCAGGGCTATTTCTACACGCCGACCATCATCGAAAACCTGGGCAACCGCAGCCGCACCTGCCAGGAAGAGATCTTCGGACCGGTGCTGGTCGCCATGCCGTTCGACGATGAGGACGCGCTGATCGAGCAGGCCAACGACAGCGTCTATGCGCTGGCCGCGGGCATCTGGACCCGTGACTACAAGAAGGCCTGGCGCATCGGGCGGCAGGTGCAGGCGGGCACCGTCTGGATCAACACCTATAAGCAGTTTTCGATTTCGACCCCGTTCGGCGGCTGGCGCGACAGCGGGCTGGGCCGCGAGAAGGGTCGGCTGGGCATTCAACAGTACATGGAACAGAAGAGCATTTACTGGGGCATGAACGCGCAGCCCTTGCCTTGGGCGGATGGCTGAGTGGGCCTGCCGCTCGGCGGGCCTATGTGTATATCGGAGAGGGACATGAACCAGAAAATCGTCGGAATCGACCAGATCACCTATAGCGCCGATGACCTGGACGCTTGCCGTGCCTTCTTTACGGATTGGGGGCTTGCGCTGCGCGAAGACGCGCCCGCGCGCCTGGTGTTTGACACCCTGAACGGCTGCCGTGTCGTGGTGTGCGCGCCGTCGGCGGACATGGCGCCGGCAATCGAACCCGGGCCGACGCTGCGCGAGGTGGTCTGGGGCGCGGGGGCGGACGCCGTACTGGCTACGCTGGCGGAACGTCTCAGGCATGCGCCCGGCTACGCCTGCGGCCCGGATGGGGTGGCGTGTATCGACCCCAACGGCATGGCGATCCGCTTTGCCCGCACGCGCCGGCAGCCCGTGCAGCTTGAGTGCGGCGCGATGAACACCTGGGCCAGCAAGCCACGGGTGAACCAGGCTGCGCCCATTTATGACCGGGCAATTCCCATCGAGATCGGCCATGTCGTGTTCTTCGTGACCGACGTGGAAGCCACCGCGCGCTTCTACACCGAGCATTGCGGCTTCGTCGTGTCCGACCGCTATCCGGGGCGCGGCGTGTTCTTGCGATGCGACGCAAACGGCGGGCATCACGACCTGTTTCTGCTGCAACCGCCCCAGCCGCGCGCGGGCCTGAACCATGTGGCTTTCACGGTGCGCGATATCCATGAAGTTTTTGGCGGCGGCCTGCATATGGCGCGTCGTGGTTGGGATACCCAGTTGGGTCCTGGCCGGCACCCGGTGTCCTCCGCGTACTTCTGGTATTTCAACAACCCGGCGGGCGGCCTCATTGAGTACTACGCCGACGAAGACCACCTGGATGAACGCTGGCAGCCCCGCGAATTCGAGCCCGGCCCCACCGTCTTCGCCGAATGGGCCATAGAGGGCGGGCTGGACGGCAATACCCGGCGCCAGAAGAACGCGAACAGCGCCGGGGGCCGGTTCCTGACGGATCGACCCACCGCCAAGCCCTAACGGCCCCAACCAGGAAGCGTTGCCCGATGTTCACCCCTGTTCCCATACCCGTTCTCGTGCAGTGCATGCGGGTCGAAGCGCGTCACATCCTGAGCCTGGAGCTGGCGGCGCTGGATGGCGAGGCCTTGCCCGTCTTCACGCCCGGCGCACATATCGACCTGCATCTTTCGCCGGGCATCAAGCGCAGCTACTCCCTCTGCAGTTCGCCCGAGCAGCGCGACCACTATGTGGTCGGCGTGCTGCATGACCGCAACAGCCGGGGCGGTTCGGCCTACATCCATCAACAACTGCGACCCGGCCAACAGTTGCTGATCGATCCGCCCCGCAACCACTTCGAGCTGGATGCATCAGCCGAGCTGTCCGTGCTGATCGCGGGCGGCATCGGCATCACGCCCATTCTCTGCATGCTTCTACACCTGTTGCGCCAGGGCAAGCGCGTCGCCTTGTTCTACGCCGCGCGGTCACGCGCCGAGGCCGCGTTCCTGGCGCGCTTGCCGCCCGGGCTGCAAGCGCACCTGCATTTCGATGAAGACCATGGCCGCGCGCCCGACCTGCATCGCTTTCTGGCGGGCATGCCTGACACGGCGCATTTCTATTGCTGCGGCCCGCGGCCGATGATCGACGCCTTTGAAGCCGCAGCCAGCCTGCTGAATCTGCCGCATTGCCACGTCGAACGCTTTGGCGCGAAAGACGCCGCGCCCGCCGAGGGCGCCGCGTATCAGGTAACGCTTGCCAAGTCGGGAAAGACGCTTGCGATCGAAGCGGGCGCGGTGCTGCTGGACTGCCTGCTGCGTGCGGGAATCGAGGTGCCCCACAGTTGCCGCGAAGGGGTGTGCGGCAGTTGCGAAACGCGCGTGCTCAGCGGCACCCCTGAGCATCGCGATTCGGTATTGAGCCAAAGCGAGCAGGCCGCCAACCGCTGCATGATGGTTTGCGTCTCTGGATGTTTGAGCAAGGAGCTTGTGTTGGATTTGTAGTGGTTCATCTGAAGCCGTTCATAACAGCCCGCCATGCGGGGATAAGGGGAGAGGCATGACTAGAATCCATTCGCGCCGGCCGTCGTGGCGCATGGCAGCAGGTATTTCGGCCAGTGTCGTCGCCTGCCTGGGCGTCACCGCCTCGGCGCCGGCCGCGGCAAGCAACCTTCAGTTGTACGGAAGCCTGACCCAAGGCGTGAGCTACGTCAGCAATATCGCAGGCGGAAGTTCCGCGCGTATCGACCCGGGAACCATGCAACCAGACCGGTTCGGGCTGCGTGGCTCCGAAGACCTGGGCGACGGGCTGCGCGCCAATTTCCTGCTGGAAAGCGGCTTTATCACGCAGACGGGTTCGTCCGTCGTGCCGGGCGTGCTGTTCAACCGCAACGCCTGGGTCGGCATGAGCCACGGCTGGGGCAGCGTGCAACTCGGGCATCAACCCGACTTCATGTTCGATACCATCGGCAGGTACAGCAACGGCTTTCAGCTGAGCAACTTTTTCCTGTTCCATCCGGGCAACCTGGATAACCTGGCCAACACGTTCCAGGCGAACAATTCCATCAAGCTGATGACGCCCGCTTCCCGGCCCTGGCAAGTGGGCGCGCAGTACGGATTCGCCTCCATGGCCCCCAAGGACGCGCCGCGCGGTACGACCACGCTCAGCGCCTTCACGCGCTATCAACAGGATGGCTTCTCGGGTGCGCTGGCCTTCACCTTGATCAAGGATCGCGCGCGGGTGGACTTGCCAAGCCGCACCGGCGTGGCTCGCCTGTTTGGGCAGACCTTGACCTCGGGCCTGCCCATCGTGCTGGATCGACAGCGCATCTGGGGCGCGGGCGCGAGCTATCGCTTCGACGGCCTGCCCTTGCGCGTCAACGCCACCTACACCGGCGTGCAACTGAAATACCAGGGGCGTGACGAAGCCATGCGCAACGCCGACCTGGGCGCCGCCTGGACCTACCAGCCGCGCAAGGTGCTGAACCTGGGCTATTCGCGCAGCGCATTGGCGGGCGGTCGTTGGGACCTCTTCAGCTTGAGCCATGTGCATCAGTTCTCGAAGCGCACCGAGTGGTTCGCGCTGGCGGTGTTCCAACGCGCGGGCAGCGGGCTGGCGCATGCGGCGATCAACGGCGTGGGGGTGTCGTCCACGCGTAATCAGACGGTGCTGACCAGCGGCATCCACCACTCCTTCTAACGCACGCCGGGCAGGGGGCAAGGCGTTGCGCGCCTGCCCCCGCCCGCGCTCGGCCTGAGATTTCCAAGATTTTCGAGGTCACCATGCAAAACACTTCCAATCGATGGATGGGCGTTGTCGCGATCTTCCTGATCGTGACGATCTCTTATGTGGACCGGATCAACCTGTCCGTCCTGATCACGCAGCCCGATTTTCTGCAACAGATAGGCCTGACCGCCGTCGACAAAGGCGCGCAAGGCATGTTGGCAACCGTCTTCATGGTGGGTTACGGCCTGTCGTCCATCATCCTGACGCCGTTCTGCGTGGCGATGCTGGGCGTGCGGCGCAGCCTGATCTACGGCTTGTGCCTGTGGGGTGTCATCACGATGACCTCGCCGCTGTATCAAAGCTATGGGCTGCTGCTAGTTTCGCGCCTGCTGCTGGGGCTGTCCGAAGGGCCGCTGTTCGCCCTGGCGTCGTGCTACGTCAAGGCCAGGTTCGACGGCCATGAAAACGGCAAGCCCAATTCGCTGATCAACAGCGGCACGGGCATGGGCTTTGCGCTGGGCTACCCCTTTGTGGCGATGCTGGTCCTGCATCTGGACTGGCAGGCCTCGTTCTACGTGCTGGGCCTGGTCAACCTGCTGGTCGGCATTCCCGTGGTGCTGCTGTGCATTCATATGCCGGCGGGCAGCGAGCCGCAGCGGGGCGTCGCCGGGCTGTCGCTCTACGAGGTGCTGGGGCGGCGCGTGCCCGCCATGGTGCGCGGCGCGATGCAGACGCGGCACGTGATCCTGATCACGGTGCTGACATCCAGCTTTCTGGCCTATATGTGGGGCGTGGGCAACTGGCTGCCCGGCTACTTGAAAGAGGCGCGTGGCTTTGACCTGCGCGCCATGGGTTGGCTAGCGTCCATGCCGCAATGGTCGACCATCGCGGCGGTGTTGCTGGGCGGGTTGCTTATCGACCGCATCAGCCGCGAGCGGGTGCCGCTGATATTCGTGGGCGGCAGCCTGGGCGTAGTGCTGGCGGTATCGCTGGCGCTGGTGGTGGACGACCGCTATCACGCCATTTACTGCCTGACCGCTGCCGGATTTTTCTGGGGCCTGCAAAGCCCGGCGATTCCCAGCACCATGCAGTTCTACGCACGGCCGGAACACATCGGCAGTGCGTTTGGCGTGGTCAACGGCGTGGGCAGCATTGTTGGCGGGATGATGCCGGCGATGATGGGCGCGGCCATATCGATGTCGGCCAGCCAAAGCACGCCGGGGTCGGCCGCATACTCGGCGGGCTTTTATCTCTTGGTGGGATCGCAGTTGATGACCCTGGCGTGCGGCCTGTTGCTGTGGGTGCGTGTGCGCCCGCGGGCCGGTGTAAGCGTCGTGCCGGCGGGGGGTGTCCACTAGCTTGAATCCGACATGTGGGTGTCGCCTTTGGACAAGGGTGCCGCGACGCTTGCGCGTCGCAGCAATATGCTTCGAAAGCGCTGCCCACCAAGCATGAAGTGCGCTTTGCAATGCAGCAATACAGTTAGCGCCGAAGACGCGTCTTCGGCGCTAAATATCAGATTTCTAAGAGCGCCAATTAAGCATCCTCCTAGTTAATTTCTTGCGCTCAAATCGTATCGTTCAGGGACTCGCAATGATCCACCACGCATGTTGTTTTTCGGATCATTCGAGCACGCTTAGCCAGGCACGGAAGTGCCATCGCCATTCTTATCCCTGAATAGAGGAAATCGCATGAAGCGCAGTATCTTGACAGCCCTGGCCGCCTCCGGCTTGCTAGTGGCAGTGGTGGCTCCGGGCGCGAGTTTCGCCGCGGGGGGTACCGTCTCTTTCTTCGGCTCGATCAGCGACGTGACTTGCGACGTTGAAGGCAGCGTGGGTGGCGCCGCCGGTAACGTCGACGTGCCCTCGTTCGGTACCGTCAAGCCTGAAGACGTCGTGAACGGATCCGCGCCCGAACGAAACTTTCAGATCAATGTGCAAGGCTCGGCAGATTGCGCGGACGAAACCAAAGTACGGTTGCAGTTCGATGCCCACCAGCCGAACATCGACAAAGTCACCGGCAACCTGAAGCTGGTCGGCGCAGGCTCGGCCGCTGGCGTACAGATCCAGATCCGCAACAACCGCACCGAAGCGCCGGCCAACACCGATCCCATCCGTCTGGGCATTGCCGATGCCAACCCGCAAGTGGCCGAAGTCAAAAACGACCGAGCGGTGCTGTACTACTCGGCGAAGTACGTGCCCGAAGATCCCACCGCCACCTCGGTCGGTTTCGGTGATGGTAATTCGTTCGTGACCTACACGCTGCGCTACAACTAAGCGCGACACTGCCATGACGACGATCAACGGGGCGTTTGCCCGTCATGCGTACGCGCACGTGCTATCGCTCGCCTTGGTCCTGTGCGCCTGGGTGGTTCCCGCCCAGGCCGCACTGGTGCTGCAAGGCACGCGCCTGGTCATCAAGTCCGACGCGCGCGATTCCATCATGATCATCCGCAACAACGGCAGCACGCCCGTGCTTGCGCAAAACTGGATTGACGACGGCAAGGAAAATGCGCTGCCCGCAGACATCCGCGTGCCGTTCGTGTTGACGCCGCCCATCATGCGGATTGAACCCAACAGCGCGTCCAATATTCGCATCACCTACACCAAAGAGCCGCTTCCCACCGACCGGGAAAGCCTCTTCTATTTGAACGTCGTGGAAACGCCGCCGCGCGATCCGGCCTCGGTGAACGTGCTGCAGTTTTCTTTCCACACACGCATCAAGATTTTCTTCCGGCCCGCATCCATGCCGGACGAGGCGGCCACCGCGCCCGACAAACTGACCTGGAAACTGGTGCGTGCCGCCGGCGGAAAGCGTCAGCTTGAAGTCACCAACCCCACGCCGTTTCATGTGTCGTTCGCGCGTATCGCGCTGGTTTCGGGCAAACGAAGCATTGCGGCGGACAACGGCATGGTCGCCCCGTTTGGAACATCCAACTTCGCGCTGGCCTCGAATGCGGCCGGCTTGCAAGAAGGCCAATTCACCGTCCAGTACGAAGCCATCAACGACTTCGGCGGACGGCGCACCCTCAACAAGCCTTTGCTTGATTGAGCTGTCCTCTCGGCCCTTGTGGGTGGAGCTTTCCGGTTTGATGAACATTCGACTTGCGCGGACTTTCGTTCGCTATTCCGCTTGCGCGCGTCCCCGAGCGCGGCGTGAGGTCCGGGCGTCAATGCGCGCCGGAAGCTGCCTGCTGGCAGCCGCCTTCGCCATGGCCGGCGCCAGTGCGTGGGCGCAAGACGAGGTCGCTATTTTTGACTCCTACATGCTGATGCAGGAAGTGGGTGGCCCCACCATCGACACCCGTCGTTTTCAACGCGCGAACTTCGCCGATCCGGGCATGCACCGGCTGGACCTCTACTTCAACGGGCAATGGCGCGGCGTTGACGACATTGAATTTCGCAACGTGCCCGGCCAGGACAGCGCCGTGCCTTGTTACGACGCCGCCATGCTGGAACGTGGCGGGCTGGATCTGGGCAAGGTGTCGCGCGCGGATGGTGTTGAACCCTTGCCCCGCGAACTGACCTGCGATGATCTGTCGCGCTACGTACCCGGTGCAAAAATCCGCGTCGACATGGCGCAGCTTGGCTTGTACGTGACGTTCCCGGAATACCTGCAACGCTTGGCGGTGTCGAACCGCTGGGTGGACCCTTCCCAATGGGATAGCGGCATCACCGCCGCGCGTCTGAACTACAACGCCAACGTCTTCACGACCGACAGCCAGGGCCGGCGCATGACGCGCGGCTATGCGGGCATCAATGCGGGCTTGAACCTGGGCGCGCTGCGGCTGCGCCATACCGGTTCGGCGTTCTGGTCGCAAACCCGCGGCGCGCAGTACCAAGCCAGTTCCTATTATCTGCAGACCGACATCCCCACCTGGCAATCGCAGTTACTGCTGGGCGAAAGCTCAACCAGCGGTGAACTGTTCGACGCCGTGTCGTTCAGGGGCGTGCAGCTATCCAGCGACGACCGCATGCTGCCCGAAACCCTGCGCCACTACGCGCCCACCGTCCGGGGCACCGCCAACAGCAACGCCAAGGTCTCGGTCTATCAGCGCGGCTTTCTTATCTATGAAACCACCGTTGCCCCCGGCCCTTTCGCCATCGAGGACGTGCGCGCGGCCAGCTATGGCGGCGACCTGGACGTGCAGGTGACGGAAGCCGACGGCAGCATGCGGCGCTTTGTCGTGCCGTTCGCGACCATCGTGCAACTGTTACGGCCCGGCGTGACCCAGTACAGCCTGACGGCCGGCCGGGCGGCCGACCCGGGCTTGCGCGGCCCCTCGCCGTATGTGCTGCAAGGCACGCTCAAACGTGGCATGGGCGATGCCGTGACCGGCTACGGCGGCCTGGCGTTTACCGACCACTACGGATCGGTGTTGCTGGGCGCGGCGATGAGCACCACCCTGGGCGCCTTTGCCGCGGATGTGACGGCCGCCCGCGCCAAGGTGCCGTTGGAAGGCAAGCGCGCCGGCGCCAGCTACCGGCTCACTTACAGCAAAGACCTGCCCAACAGCGGCACGAACTTCTCGCTTTTAGCCTACCGCTATTCCACCAGCGGCTACCTGGGCCTGCGCGATGCGGTGGCGCTGGGCAATGTGTCGCGCAACTACCGCTACCAGGGCGATGGCCGCATGCGCAGCCGCTTCGACCTGAACGTCAGCCAGAACCTGGGCGCAAGCCTGGGCAGCATGTATGCGTCGGCGTCCACCGCCAACTACTGGTCGCGGGCCGGCAGCGACGTCAATTACTCGGTTGGCTACAACAACGACTGGCGAGACGTGTCGTATTCCATCGCGCTGCAACGGGTCCATAGCGCCGGCATGGGTGGCTATTGGGGGGGAGGGGGCAGCGCGAAAAGCACGCAGGTGACGCTTAGCGTCGCCATCCCGCTGGGTCGCCGGGACATGACTTCCCGCGCGCCACGCCTGAGCGCGGTCTACACCGGTGACAGCCGTGACGGCGCGCGCTTGTCGTCCAGCGTCAGCGGTCCGTTGGACGATCGCGGCGCGGGCTCATACTCGGTGTCGGCCGCCCACAACGGCCGCAGCAACGCCAATTCCGCGGACGCCAGCGTGGGCTATAACTTTCCGCAAGGCTCGGTGTCGGCCAGCGTGGGGCAGGGGCGGGGGTATCGGCAAGCGTCCCTGAGCGCAAACGGCGCCATGCTCGTGCATGGCGGCGGCGTGACCTTGGCGCAGACCATGGGCGAAACCGTGGCGCTGGTTCACGCCAAGGACGCAGAGGGCATGCGCGTGGGCTATGGCGTCAACCGGGTAGACGGCAGCGGCTACGCGGTGGTGGGCAGCCTGAGCCCCTACCGCTTGAACTCGGTGGACGTGGATCCGGCCGACCTGCCCGTGGACATCGAACTCAAGACCAGCTCGTTGAACATCGCGCCCCGCGCGGGCGCCATCATCAAGCTGGTCTACCCCACGCTGCGCGCGCGTCAGGTCTTGATCCTTAGCAAGCTGGCAGACGGCGCGCCCTTGCCATTCGGCGCCGAAGCCATCGACCCGCAAACCCGCATGGCGGTGGGCGCGGTGGGGCAGGGCAGCCGCATCGTCATGCGCGCAGAAAGCGACCAAGGAAGCGTGCGTATCGAATGGGGGCCTGGCCAGGGCGAAAGCTGTCACATCGACTACGAATTGCCCGCTCGCCACACGCGCGGCGACAGTGCCTACGACATCCTGGAACTGGAATGTGTTCAAGACCAGCCAGGCCCTGTACAGCAAGGCGGCGTTGGGCCGCTGTCCCTGCGATGAGCGCGCGCGTGCTCGCCGGGTGGCGCGGGGTGTTGATGCTGGCGATGGCGGCGGCGTGCGTGATGGCGCCCGTTCGCGCGGTGCAGGCGGATTTGGTCGTGACCGGCACGCGTTTCATCTATCCGGCGGGGCAAAAGTCGCTGACGCTACGCACCGGCAACGCCGGGCAGCATCCCATCCTGGTGCAAAGCTGGCTGGATTCTGGCGATTTCACCGCCGACCCCAGCCGCGAAACCGTGCCATTCCTGCTGACGCCGCCCGTGTTTCGGCTGGATCCCGCAGGGCGCGTGAGCTTGCTGCTGCGGCATACGGGGGAAGCCATGCCGAAAGATCGGGAATCCGTGTTCTGGATCAACTTCCTGGAGGTGCCGGCGCGCGATCCGTCGCAGAAGAACTTGCTGCAGCTTGCGTATCGGTTGCGGATGAAAGTGCTGTATCGGCCCGAAGGCTTGCCGGGGTCGGCCAGTGAGGCGATCGGCAAGGTGGCATGGACGTATCACGCGGCCGAAGGCGAAATCGAAGCGCATAACGAGACGCCGTATTTTGTGTCGTTTGCTCGGGTGGAGCTGGAGGCCGAGCGCGATGCCGGCAAGTTCATCACTGGCTCGTTCATCACCTTAAGCGGGCTGACCGTCACGCCGCTGGGCCGCACGCGGTTCCAGCTTCCCAGCGGGCCGGCGCCTCGCTGGGGCAAGGACGCACTGCGGTATCAAGCCGCCAACGACGACGGCGACATCATCGAAGGCCGGGCGCCACTGGGCTTTCATCACAAGCACTGAAGGCGGACAACACGACTAGTACTGCGCGTGGCATGTCGGCCAAGGAGATCAACATGGGCAAGAGACGAATGCGTCATCCAAAGGGATGGAGGGCTGGCGTGGCGATGCTGGCGATGCTGGCGGCGCCGCAATGGGCGTCGGCCGCGGATGATGTCTTCGCGGCGGCCGAGTGTGAGGAGTTTCCAGGGTTGGCAGGCTCTGGATGGTCCGAGGTCGAACCCTTGACAACGCAGTCTCAGGTGGGGCAGGTGCTGTTCGAAAGGCAGGCGCCGATCGCGATCCGGCTCAAGCCGGTGAAGCTGCCAGGTGCGCAAGAGAAGCACAAATTATTTGGCACGGCCGCGTGGCGCAATCCCGTCAACATGGTGAACAACATCGTCAACACCAACGTCGATGGCATAGGCTTGAAAATCCTGTTTCAGGATACCGAGGTTTCCTCGGCTTCGATGAGTCTGGTCATGGATGCGCAAGACATTATTCCTCGACATGGCGTGTTGTTGCAGTTTGCGTACTTTGCCTACGTGCAGCAGTTGGTTTTGATGGCAAAGCCTGAAGATCTTCCGCGCAATCTGAACGTGACGGGGGTACCGCCCAACACGGCGATGGTGCTTGGGTTTTTCACCGAACGCGCCGGATTAACGGCGCCGGGGCAGATTGGCGTTGGCATTCCATCCTGGCAGAATCCACCGCCGACGGACCCGCCGGGGGCGAAGCTCTGCGGTATGACTTCTGTCTATCAGGGTAGCAAGATCTTCAGCATGGGAACCAACGCGGGCGCGCAAAGTATCACCATCAAGCACCAGTGCGATGCCGGCGCGCACCAGAATATTCCGGTGCACATGCTGCCGGCCTTCGTCGCGGATTTTCCCGCTGAGGGCGCGATGTCAGCACCCAGGCCCTTCAACATCCGATTGAACCAATGCAGCGCGCTTGCGCGGCCGCAGGTCAAGTTCAGGGCCAAGAGTGGCCTGGTTGCCGGCACGGACACTGTCCTGGCCTTGTATGGCCGGAATGCCAACGGCGATAGACCGGCCCGGGGAATCGGCGTCATCGTGGTTGACGAGCAGGATCAGCGCGTGCGCTTCGGACCCGTGGGGGGCGCCTACGGGCCCAACTATGCGATGACCCCGCTGGACGGCGGCGCGCAATTGTCCTTGGCGGCTCGTTATATCCGCACGGCAGTGGGTCGCGACGACCTGGAAGGCGGCGTGGCCAATGCCGCCGCGGAGTTCACGTTCGAGTTTCCCTAGGCGCTGCGACGCGACATCGGCGACGCCGCGTCGGCAACACCGCATCGGCCGCCCACGCGAAGGTGGCGCAATCCGAACGGACTGCGCCACCTTTGTCTTGATGTCAGGGCGTTATGTCGCCACAGCGCCTTACCAGACGGTGCCTGTGTTGCGCCCCACGACGGCGCCGCGGGTTTGCAGCAGCCACTGGCCCCACCAGTAATTGACGCTATTACGCGCATGCGACTGATGGATCAGCCCTTCGTTCACGCCCACCAGCCCGCCCATCGTCGTGTGCAGTCCGCCACTGATGTTGCCCTGTGCGGTGCCGCCCTGGATTTCCGCGGTGACCAGGTTTCTGCCGACCAGACCGCCGATGCGGCTCTTGTATTCGCCGCGAACAGTGCCGCGCGACACGGCTTGGTGGATCGTCCCGCGGTTCACGCCCACCAGGCCCCCCACGTCGCCCCGATCCCGGCCGGAAACGTTGCCGTTGGCCTCGGTGTTGGTAAGCCTGCCGTTGTTGTAACCCACCAGCCCACCGACCGCGCTGTGATGGCCCCCGCTGACGTGGCCGCTTGCGGCGGTTTGGTCGATCACCCCGCCGTTGTAACCGGCCACCCCGCCCACGGAGAAGGCCGAGCCGCTGCTCACCTGCACCCGGCCATAGGCGGCGGACTTCGCGATGATGGCCTCGTTTGCGCCGACCAGGCCGCCGAAATGGCCGTTGCCGGATTCACCGCTGTGGGTGACCGAGCCTCGTGCCTTGACGTTGTATAGCGTGCCGCCCGCGCGGTTATAGCCGGCAAAGCCGCCGGCGTGAACGTTGCCGGATACTTGCACGGTGGCCTCGGATAACGAGTCGCTGACAAAGCCCCCGTTGTTGTCGCCGATTAGGCCGCCGACGCGCCCGCCCCGGGCTTGCAGCGTGGAGTTGGTAACGCTTGAACGCTCGATCACCCCCCCGTTGCCACGACCCACCAGGCCCCCCACCGCGCCCATGCCCCCCGCCAGGTCGTTCATGCGCGTGCCCGCCGCATGCACGTTGGTGATGGTGCCGGAATTGGTGCCTACCAGCGCGCCGGCGGCTTTGTCCGCCGATCGCGCGTGTTGAGCGGTTGTGACCGAGGTAGAGGACAGGTTCAGGTTGCGGATATTGCCCGATGACTGGGCGAACAGACCCGCATGGTTGTCGCCGGTGACCTCGAACTTGCTCAGAGTGTTGCCCAGGCCCTCGAATTCGCCGGTGAAGACGTCACTGTCATTGCCGATCGTGGCGACCCGGCCCGCCTGAAGGCTCTTGCCCAGCGCATACCGGCCGTTCAGGTCCTTGTTCATGGTTTCCCACTGGCTGACGTCGTTGATGACCGTATAGCGGCCATCGCGGGTTTCGTAGGTGCTGCCCTTGCCGCTCAATTCAATGGACACGCCATGGCGTAGTTCAAAGTTGGACTTTGCGATCAGGGCCAGCGCCGCGTTGTCGCCCGCCAGGGTCATGCGGGCATTGATGCGCAGGTCTCCGCCCAGCGTCTTCGCCGCGATGGCCGCGCCATTGCCGTGGGCGGTTAGCGGGGCGTTGACGTCCACGTGCCGCGCGGCCTGCAAGGTCAGTGACGTGCTTGCATCCCATTCGACCGGGGCGTTGACCGCGATGTGGCCGACCGTGCTGACGAGCGAGACGTTGGTGGTCGCAAGGCTCTTGCCAAGCGTGCTCGCGGCCAGCGTAACGTCGTTCGTGACGGCGTCTGGGGAAACGTTGATGTGATGCGCGGTGATCGACCATGTGCCGGTTTGCCCCGCCGCGCCGCGCGTGTCGATGTCGATATCGGGCTGGATGAACACGGCTTTGCCCTTTAAGGTCACCGTGCCGCCGGCCATCGTGGTCCCTCCCGTGGCGGTCAGCTTTCCGCCGGCGTTGATGCTGGCGAAGTCGCCGCCGTCCAGAATGATGGAGCCCGATTTTCCGTCAAGCGAATTGGCCTCGATAATGCCATTGTTGTTGACGACCAGGGACGGCATGGCGCTCCTGGAACGTCCCTTCATCATGACCGTTCCGCCATGGGCGCGCAGCGTTCCTTCATTTTCCAGAATAGACTCCAACGCGGCCCGGTCAACCTGCAGGTGCAACAGCGTATTGCCGTCCAGAGTCAAGGTGAACGCCCCGCCGGATGCCATCGCGACGCTACCTCTGTCCGCCTGGATGCTGCCGTTGTTGATTATTTTTTCGCTCAGCAGGGCGACACTGCCGCCATCGGCGCTGATCCTTCCTTCACTAGTGATACCTGTTCTCGATGGACCGTTGAAGCGCATCGTCTCCCCGTCCAGAAAATCGTCCTGGTTGACCTGCTTGGTCGAGGCGACCAAGCTGCCCACGCTTACGCGCGATGACGTCCCGAACATAATGCCGTTCGGGTTGATCAGGAATACACGGCCGTTGGCGGTGATGTCGCCTCGGATGTCGCTGTAGTGTTGCCCAAGTACCTTGTTAAGCACCGCGGAGGTTCGCCCGGGTTGGTTGAAGATCACCTGCTTACCCGCGCCGACGTCAAACCGTTGCCAGTCGATGATCAGCTTGTCCGTCTTCTGGTTGACCCGCATGGTGTTCTTGTCCGCGTCGATAGCGATATCACCGGTTCCATGCTTGATCACCCCTTCCTTCGGAAACTCCTGTGCATGGGCCGCGCCAACAACCCCCATCAACGCCAGCGCAACAACGGTCATCCGCAACCCCCCCGACGATTTTCCACGTCGACGCGCGCATTCGCTGGCGGCAACCCAGCCGCCCCGTGCTTCGCTCCAAACCAATGCAAAAGTCTTGTTCATGTTTCCCTCCTGGGAAAGTGCTGCGCCCGTGCGCTTACCGGGCGTGGGTGCAGCGGGTGGGTAGGACTCAGAAGTAGCGGGTGGCCTGCACCCAGAACTGGGGTTGTCTGTCGTTCTTCGCGGTCTCTTTGCCTTGGCGCAAGGGCCAGGCGGCGCTGACGTTGACCACATGCTGGGCACCGCCATGCGCGATGCCCACGCCGAATGCGCTTAAGGATTGATGATTGCGTTCGGATGTCCAGGCGCGTTTGTTCACCTGCACGGACCCCGTATCGACGAAGGCCGAGAATTGCAGGCCGGGCAGCGGCAGGTAACGCAGTTCGCCCGTGGCTTGCCAGCCTTGGTCGCCACTGGCGGCGCCCGATGCGTAGGCGCGCACGCCATAGGGGCCGCCCAGGCTGAACTTTTCAGCGCTGTCCAGGTTCTTGTTGGCCCACTGCGAGCGCACCCGTCCGTAAAGCTGCACGGGGCCGGCCACGCGCTGCAAGCGGCTCAAACTGAGGTTGACCACGCCGAAGCCGCCGGCCGCCTGCTTGGCAAACTTGTCGTCGCTCCGCTGCGTTTCGTCGCCAAAGCGCAGATTGCCCCGCGAAACCCCCAGGTAAACGCTGTTGCTGGCGCCGCCCCACAGCGAGTCGCGGGCGCTGGCGTTGATCGCGGCGGTCCATAGGCCGATACGTTGGACGCGGGTCAGGTCGAAGTAGTCGTAGCTATCCCGCAGGCGCTTGTGTTCGTACTGCAACGAGGCCTGGACATTGATGTCGCGACTGCGCAGCAGGTTTTGCCGTACATAAAGGTGCGAGGTCTGCGCGCTGCCGTGGGCTTGCAGCACGGCAAACTCGCGGCCCAATTCATAGCGCATGTTGGACGCACCCATGCCGACGCGGGTGGACCACGGGCCAAGGGGAAGCTGGTAGTCCAGCTGGTAATAGCGCTGTTCGCGGTCGCTGGACAGCAGGCGTGCATCCAATTGGTCGCCCAAGGCTAAAGGGCTATTGATGCTGGCGGCCACGCTAAGGCGGTATTCGCCCGTGTAGGCGCCACCAAAGTTGTCGGCGTCGATGCTGCCGGCGATCCATGGGCCGGCTTCGGCGTTGACGACAAGGTCGGTTGTGCCGGGCTCGGCGCCCGCCCGCAGGGTGCCGGTGGCAATAACGCCGGCCAAGTCATTCAGCAGCAGCAGCGCCTGATCCAGGCTACGGCCGTGCACCGCATCACCGGGGTGCAAGGGTTCCAGCACGGGTGCGAGCGCGCCATCCCGAGCTCGCGATGTATTGTTCAGCAGCACCTGGCCATACGCCCCTTCCACAATGCGGAGGCGAACCAGGCCGCCCTGTATTTCCTGGGCGGGCAGGTATGCGCGCGCCAGCAGGTAGCCATCCTGCTGGTAGTGTTCGGAGATTCGGGCTGCGGCGGCGCGCAAGCCGTTCAGGTCTTGCTCCGACCCAAGCAGATCGGCCAGCAGAGCCTGTAGCGTAGAGTCGTCGTAAACGTGATTGCCGTCCAGCAGGAAGCCGTTGACCAAGACCCGGCTGCTTTTGGCGACATCGGTTTCCGGGGTGTGCGCAGGGGCACGTTGGGCCGGAACGTTCAGCGCCGGCGCCTCTGGAGCGGGGGGCGGCGCAGGGATCGTCGATTCCAGGTCGCGAATGAAGCGGCCCGCGTTAGGGCGGCCCGCGTCAGGGCGGCCCGCGTCAGGGATTTGCGCCCAGGCAGGCGGGGCGCAGAGCACTAGCACGCAAACGGAAACGTAGTGAACAGTTTGGCGAGAAAATCGCTGAGCAATTCGGAGTGCGAAAAAGAAACGAGGAACTGCAAGCGCCGCCAAGCCGCCGTGTGCGTCGGGTTGCCGCGTATTCATTCTTATCATTCGATGTTGCCGGTGTGTTGTTGCCTTGCACGACTGGCGCAGGCACTGGCATCTGGCCCCTCACGGGCGAATTCGAATGACTATACGAAGCGTGAAGCGGACAAGCTCTATGAGGACTATGAAAGTCCTATGCGACGACTACGAATCCCGAATCGTCGCGGCGCCTGGGTATGGCAGGGGGCACCGACTTCGCTAGCGCGAAACCACCTCGTCGGCCATTTGCTTGCAGGACTTGCCGAATTCTTGCAGCGCCAGGTCTAGTTGCGCCACGACGGCGTCCAGCGACAAGTCATGGTTATCGGGGTCCATGCAGGCGTGGCTCAACACCGAGCAAAGCCTGCTCAGTTGCGCGTCGCCCGTCATCTGGGCCGCGCCCTTGATGCGGTGTGCCAAGTGGCGCAGCGCGGCACGGTCGTCGCGGGCATGAAGCAGGCGCAGCCGTTGCAGGTCAATGTCATTGGCCTTGATGAAGGCATGGGCCAAGGTACGGATGCGTGCGGGATCGGCGCAGGTCAACTCGGTGATGGTGCGTGTGCGGCGTTCGTGTCGCAGGGCGGGGGTCATGGGCTTGCTGATATGGCCTGTTGCGGGTATGTGTCTCTTGACGATAGCCGCGAAGGCAGGCCGGGCGTGGTGGGGTTACGCTTGGCTCCTGCGCGGGAAAGATGCACATGGGGTACTTTCGTATTATTCCTATTCTCTTATTGACCTTAGCGCAGCACTATATCGGTCTATCGATATAGCGGCTTCACAATGGCGAAACGCCGATGCAACCCATCCGATGAACAAAACAACTTGCTTGCAGCAGACGCTATCTCCAGCATGCGAGGCAACGTGTTGCCCGGTGGGTCCCGATGTGGAAGAGGGAAATGCAACAATGTCATCACGATACATTCGCGTGATCGTCGCGGACGACCACCCCGCCGTGGCGCTTGGGGTCAGCTATGAACTGGGGCTGGACCCGGCTATCGATGTGATCGGATGCGCGGAGAACTCCACTGACTTGGTCGCGCGGCTGGAAACACAACACTGCGACGTCGTAGTGTCTGACTACACCATGCCCGGCGGCAAATACGGAGACGGCCTGGGGCTGATCGCGCTGTTGCGGCGGCGGTATCCCGCGCTGCGCGTCGCGGTGCTGACCATGATCGACAACCCCACGTTGATCCGTGCCTTGCTGGCTTACGAAAACCTATGCGTGCTCAGCAAATCGGATTCAACCAGCCACATCATCAACGCCGTGCACGCCATGTACCAGGGCAAAACCTACTACTCGCCCACCATCAAGGACATGATCGTCAACCAGGCATTTGTGCTGGGGCGTGGCCGGCTGACCAAGCGTGAAGCCGAAATCGTGCGCTTGTTCTGTGCAGGCGCCACCGTGACCGAAATATCCCAGATGTCGCACCGCAGCGTCCAGACGGTCAGCTCGCAGAAGCGCAGCGCCATGAGAAAACTGGGCATCGAACGCGACGCCGACTTGATCAAGTACGGCGCCGACGCGGTGCAAAGCCAATTGGGCGAAGGCGGCTTCCCGGCGCTTCAGCGGCCGGACAAGACCGCCTGGAGCCTGGCCTGAACTCCCCGATTTAAAACCCCACGGCCTGGCCGTCGCGCCGTGAATCCGATGCCGCCAAGTACCCACCCTGGGGCAGGCGGCATATCAATTGCGCCGAGCCGAATTCCAGGCTGTCGGCGGGCGCCACGGCCACGTTGTGGCCACGGTCGCGCAGCGTTTGCACCACGTCGTCCGGCAGGTGCGATTCCACATTCACTACCGGGCCCTTCTCCACACGGAAGCGGGGCGCGTCGCTCATGGCCTGCGGGTTCTGGCCGAACGCGGCCAGGCGCGTGACCATCTGCAGATGCCCTTGCGCCTGCATGGATCCGCCCATCACGCCGAACGACATCAAGGGCTGGCCGCCGCGCGTGACGAAGGCGGGAATGATCGTGTGCATGGGCTTCTTGCGCGGGGCCACCTGGTTGGCGTGTCCGGGTGTCAGCACGAAGTTCAGGCCGCGGTTGTGCAGGCTGATACCGGTGCCGGGCACCACCACGCCTGAGCCGAAGCCGTGGTAGTTGGATTGGATGAACGACACCATGGTGCCGTTGGCGTCGGCCGTGGTCAGGTAGACCGTGCCGCCGGTGGCGGGCGTGCCGACGGTGGGAACACTGGCGCGGTCCATGGAAATCAGGCGCGCGCGCGCGGCCAGATAGGCGCGGTCCAGCAGCGCTTTCGCGTCCGTGCGCATGTGGCGCGGGTCGGCCACATGATGATGCAGGTCGGCGAACGCCAGCTTCATCGCTTCGATGCTGACGTGGTAGTAGTCGGCGCTGTCCACACCCATGCCTTCCAGATCGAATTGCTCAAGCATGCCCAGCGCCATCAAGGCGGAAATGCCCTGGCCGTTTGGCGGGATTTCGTGCAGTTCAACGTCGCGGAATAATTGCGAGATGGGTGCGACCCATTCCGGGCGGTGCTCGGCCATGTCGGCGGCGCTGAGCGCGCCACCCGTCTGGCTGGCAAAGTCGGTGATCTTCTGCGCCAGTTCACCAAGGTAGAAGCTGTCGCCGCCGGTTTCGGCGATGTCGCGCAGCGTTTTGCCCTGGGCGGGAAAGCGCCACCATTCACCGGCTTGCGGCGTGCGGCCTTCCGGCATGAAGGCCTCGGCAAAGCCGGGTTCATGCGCCAGCTTGGGCGCTTGCGTCGCCCATTGCCGGGCGATGGTGGGCGACACGGGAAAGCCTTCTTCGGCGTAAGCGATGGCGGGCTCGAACAGTTTGGCGAAGGGCAGCTTGCCAAAGCGGTCGGACAGCGCTTTCCAGCCGGCCACCTGGCCGGGCACGGTGACCGTGCCCCAGCCGGTGCCGGGCATGGCGTCGCGGCCATTGAAGTATTCGGGCGTCCAGGCGGCCGGCGCGCAGCCGCTGGAGTTCAAGCCATGCAGGCGCCCGTCGTGCCAGACCAGCGCGAACATGTCGCCGCCGATGCCGTTCATGACGGGCTCGACAACGGTCAAGGCAATGGCGGTGGCAATGGCGCTGTCAACGGCATTGCCACCGGCCAGCAGCATGCGTAGCCCCGCCTGCGCGGCCAGCGGTTGGCTGGTCGCGACCGCGTTGGCGGCCAGGACCGGCATTTTTCGGGAAGCGTACGGAAAAGACCAATCGAAGGAGGGGGACATGGATGCTGGGACTCGTAGATAGGATTACTGCGCCGTGATGCCGGCTTGGTCGATCAACTGCTTGGTGCGCGGAATCTCGGCCTTGATGAAGGCGGCGAATTCTTCGCGGCTGCCGCCACGCGGCTCCGCGCCGGCTTCCGCCAGCTTACCGCGCAATGCCGGGTCGGCCAGCACCTTGTTCACGGTGCGGTTGAGCTTGTCGAGGATGGGTGCGGGCGTGCCTGCGGGCGCCACCAGGCCATACCAGGGGGCGATGTCGTAGCCGGCATAGCCTTGTTCCGCGATGGTGGGGATGTCCGGCGCCAGCGCCGAACGCTTGGCATTCGACATGCCCAGGGCCAGCAGCGCGCCGCTCTTGGCTTGGGGCAGCCCGGTCATGATGGTGTCGAAGTACATGGACACCTGGCCCGAGAGCAGGGCGGGGATGGCTTCGCCCGCGCCCTTGTAGGGCACGTGCAGGATATCGATGCCGGCGATGGACTTCAGCATTTCACCCGCCATGTGCGAGGTGGTGCCCGTGCCAAACGACGCATAGGTCAGCTTGCCCGGGTTGGCGCGCGCATAGGCGACCATTTCCGGCAGGGTCTTGAACGGTTGTTGCGGGTTTGCCAGCAGGATGTTCGGGGTGTAGGCCACCAGGGACACCAGCTCGAACGCGTCCGGGTCGTAGGCCAGGCGCTTTTGCAGAAAGCGGTTGGTGACGACGGCGGCGGGGCCACCCATCAGCAAGGTGTAGCCGTCGGGCGCCGAGCGCGCGACCGAGGCGCTGCCAATGGCCGCCGCGGCGCCCGGGCGGGCTTCCACAACAAAAGGTTGGCCCAGTTCGTTGGACAACGCGGCGCCCAGTTGGCGCGTGATCAGGTCCGTGGCGGAGCCGGCCTGGAAAGGCACGACGATGCGCACGGGGTGCTGCGGCCAATCGGTGGCCGGGGCAGCGGCCGACGCTGCTTGTGCGCCAGCCTGCGTCGCGAAGGCGGCGGCGGCCAGGCCGGCCAGCGTCCGGATGAGACGAAATTTCATGGATTCCCCTTGATCGCGTGTGAAAAATGGAATGCCGCCGGGCGGGTCTGTCGCCCGTTCCGGCGCGAACAGCCCGTAGCGGTGCCGTCCGGAGGCAATTAGACGGGAGTGGGCGGGCTTGGACTATTAGTGTTTGCATCCATGGATCACTGGATCCAGTTTGTGTTATTTTTGCGTTTATCTATCATGGCGGCTTTCCAAGCCCGGGGACGACAATGCTGCAGTTTCAAAAGACAGCGATCAGCGCCGAAGACGAGGCGTACCTGCATTTGCAGCGCGAGATCCGCCTGGGCCGTTATGCCCCCGGCCAGCGCTTGGTGCCCGATGTAGTCGCCGCTGAAATCGGTACCAGCCGCATGCCGGTGCGCGGCGCGTTGCGGCGGCTGGCTTCCGAAGGCCTGGTTGAAATCCGCGCTAATCGCGGCGCGGTCGTGCGCGGCCTGAATCAGCAGGAAATGCTGGAAGTGTTTGAAATGCGTTCGGTGCTGGAAGGGCTGGCCATGCGCAACGCCGTGCTGCATATGAATGCCGAACACGTCCGCCGCCTGAGCAACATGCTTGAGCAACTGGATCAAGGGTCTGGTGATTATCTGGACTGGACCACTGCCCACCGGGAATTCCACGAATACCTGTGCAGCTTCTGTCAGCAGCCGCGCTTGCTGGGGCAGATCTCGGAGCTGCATTCCGTGGTTGAACCCTATATGCGCTTGTGGACGGCCCAGCCGGGGCGCGTGCTGCGCGTGCGGGAATCGCACCAGGAATTGATTGACGCGCTGCAAACGCGGGACCCCGAGCGATGCGAAGCGGCGATGCGCCAGCACGTGCTGAACACGGTGCCTGCCTTGCAGGCTTTCCTGGAAAAGAAACCCTGACCGCGCGCTCGCCGCGGGACTTCATTCGCAAGGCCGACCCATTGGCCGCTCACCGAACAGCTTTTCTTGGTGCACCGGATTCCCGCTTATAGCCGGGAGTAATATGTCGCGTCCGGTGGGCCTATGGTCGCCGGCAAGAACACGCCCACTGCGCGCCGTCCTTCTCCACCCCCGTGTCGTCAGCGGACTTTCGTCCGCGCCTCCCCTGCGGTGTCTGCAAGCCCTGGCGCGCGCGTGCGGCCAAAAAAAGTGACATCAAGGAGAGGCATGTTGGACAAGCAAGAGTCGGGCGGCTGGTATTTCGGCTGGAACATCGTCGGCGCCGCCGCGGTGCTTACCCTGTTGACGGTGGGCCTGCGCATGGGCATCGGGCCGTTTTTCCTGCCGATGGCGGACGGCTTGGGATTTTCTCGCAGCCTGTTGTCCGGCATCGTCGCGGTGGGCATGCTGTGCTACGGCCTGGCCATGCCGCTGGCGGGATATCTGGTCAGCGTGCGCGGCACGCGTTTCGTGCTGCTGACGGGCACGGCGATTGTGGTGGCGTCGTCGCTGTGGACGGTGTTTGCACGTGGCCCCATTGAATTCCTGCTGTCGTTCGGCGTGGCGCTGTCCGTGGGCCTGGCCTTCACCAGCCCCGTGGCGCTGACCCCGATCATCAGCCGCTGGTTCACGCGCCAGCGCGGCATGGCGCTGTTCTTCCTGTCCACCGGGTCCATGGCGGGCATCGCCTTGATGACGCCGACGCTGACCTTCGCGATATCCGCCCTGGGCTGGCAGGAAACGCTGCTGGCGTTTTCCGTGCTGTTCGCCTTGCTGACGGTGCCGGTCGCGCTGTTCGTGATGCGTGATGTGGCGCCCGAGCACACGGACCTGCTGCCGCATCAGATCATCAAAGACAAAGCGCCCGCCAAAACAACAAAAGGCACGGCCTCAGCCAACAGCAGCACCCCCGCGCCCAACGTGCGCAACGCCTTGCGCACGCTGCCGTTCTGGCAGGTGGCGCTGGGCCTGTTCGCCTGTGGCTACAGCATGAACCTGCTGGGCACGCACGGCATGCCCATGCTGATGGACCACGGCTTTGACGCCACCACCAGTTCGCTGGGCATCGGCCTGATCGGCCTGGTCGCCATCTTCAGCACGCTGGTGCTGGGCCGCATGTCGGACCAGGTGGAACGGCGCAACATCCTGGCCGCCATCTATCTGGTGCGCGGCTTGGGGTTCTTTGCGTTGGTCATGGTGGGCGCGCACTGGGAGCTTTATGCGGCGGCCACCATCGGCGGCATCGTGTGGGCGGGCAGCATCGCCTTGTCGTCGGCCATTCTGGCGGACGTCTATGGCATCCGCTTGGTGGGCGTGCTGTACGGGCTGACCTATCTGGGCCACCAGATCGGCGGCATGATCAGTTCGTGGCTGGGCGGCTGGGCCTTCGATACCTTTCACACGCACTGGGTCGCCTTCGGGTCGGCGGGCGTGCTGTTGCTGGTGGCGGCGGCGATTTCATTGCGCTTGCCGGGGCGCGGCTTGGCGCGCGTGCCGGCAACCGTGGGGCGCTGACTTAGCGGTCTTTCAGCAACGTCACCAGCTCGGGCACATAGCGTTCGCCGCCGCCTTGCGTGACAGCCTGGTCGAACGTGTGCTGCACGGCCGCGCCAATTTCACGCACGGCGCCGGCTTCGGCCGCCATGGTGTTGTAGTAGGACAGGTCTTTCTGCGCGTTCGACATGAAAAAGCGCAGCGACGATGGGTCCTGCTCCAGCAAGTACGGCTTGATGCGTTCCAGCGCCACGCCACCGCCGCCGCCCTTGCTCAAGACTTCCGCGAACACCGCCGGGTCGATGTCCGAACGCAGCGCGCACGCCGCCGCTTCCGACAGCAGAGCCACCACGCCCAGCGACACATAGTTGTGCAGCAGCTTCATGCGGTGCCCGGCGCCAATGGGGCCGGCGTGCGTGATGTTTTCGGCAAAGCAGGCCAGGATGGGCTTGCACTCTTCAAACAGCGCCGCATCGCCGCCCACCAGCAGGTTCAGCCGGCCTTCGGCGGCTTCCTTGGGGGTGCGCGTCATCGGCGCGTCCAGGAAGCGGCCGCCGGAATCGGTCACGGCTTGGGCCACTTTCACGGTGGACGACGGAATCGCCGTCGAGCAATCAATGATGACGGTGCCGGCGCGCAGGCCTTCCAGCACGCCGCCTTCCGACAGCAGCACGGCTTCCACCTGCGGGCTACCGGTCACGCACAGAATGATCACATCCGATTGCGCCGCCAGCGCGGCGCCGCTTTCCACGCTGGTCGCGCCAGCGGCTTTCAGCGCATCCAGGGGCTGATTGCCCGGATGCTCAAGCACGGTCAGCGTATGACCATGCTTGACCAGATTGCTTGCAATACCGTGGCCCATGAGGCCGATTCCAACCATGCCGACTTTCGCCATCTTCCACTGCTCCTGCCATTTGTAGGTGTGTTGTGGCGTAAATCTTACTCTTAGATTACTTTCTGGCATCCAATCCAAGCACTGACAATTCCATGATTGATTCCATTCCCGAGGGTTTCGCGCCGTGGCGCCCCAGCAGTCCGTTCATGACGCATCTGGCCGACCTGGGCGCTTTGTACCGGCGTGATGCCGACAGCGTGCTGGCCCTGCGCGTGAACGAGGCGCACTCGAACATGCATGGCATGGCGCACGGCGGCTTGCTGGCCACGCTGGCCGACAGCGCCCTGGGGCACACCATTGCCCAGCAGTTGCGGGTGTCTGTCGTGACGGTGCAGATGTCGGTGGAATACCTGAACGCGGTCAAGCCGGGCGACTGGCTGCAAGCGCACGTGCGTATCGACAAGCAAGGCAGGCGCTTGATCTACGCCAATTGCCTCTTGCAGGTAGACGGGCGCGTCATGCTCAAAGCGAATGCCGTGTTTGCCGTGCGTCCGGCCCCAACTCCCGCGTCGGACGGTTGATGGCGCAGCTTTGAAACGGCACGAACGCAGCGTTCGAAACATTCAACTTCTCAGGGTCTGAGGCCGCGAACATACTTCTCCAAAGCTGTTGAATCACGGAGACGCTATGCTTCACAACGCCTTGCGCGGCATCAAAGTCGTGGACTTGTCGCGCATACTTGCCGGCCCCTGGTGTACCCAGAACCTGGCTGATCTTGGCGCCGAAGTCGTCAAGGTCGAACACCCGGAGCGCGGCGACGACACCCGCGGCTGGGGTCCGCCCGATTTGCAATCCGACGATGGCCGCGCGGCCATGTCCGCCTATTTCATGGCGTGCAACCGGGGCAAGCAATCGGTTGCCATCGACTTCGCATCCGAAGCGGGCGCGGCGCGCGTACGTGAACTGGTCGCGCAGGCCGACATCCTGGTCGAGAACTACAAGGCAGGCGGGCTGCGCAAATACGGCCTGGACTATGACTCGCTTGCGCGTATCAACCCGCGTCTGATCTATTTGTCTATCACCGGCTACGGCCAGTCCGGCCCCATGGCCGACAAGCCCGGCTATGACTACGTGTTCCAGGGCATGGGCGGGCTGATGAGCTACACCGGCCAGCCTGACGGCACGCCCGGCGCCGGCCCGCTGCGCACCGGGGTCGCCGTGGTCGACCTGATGACGGGCATGTACGCCACGTCCGCGGTCTTGGCTGCCCTGCGTCAGCGCGATCAGACTGGGCAGGGCATGCCACTGGATATCTGCCTGCTGGATGTGGCCGTGGCGCTGAACGCCAACCAGGGCGCCAACTACCTGGTGTCTGGCGTGGTGCCCAAGCGCAGCGGCAACGCCCACCCCAACTGCGCGCCCTATGAAGTGTTTGCGTGTGCCGATGGCCATTTGATCCTGGCGATTGGCAACGACGCCCAGTTTGCGCGCTTTTGCGCCGTGGCCGGGCATCCCGAATGGGCGCTGGATGCGCGCTATGCGACCAACAGCGCGCGACTGTCGCACCTGGACGGCTTGCGCGCGCAGGTGGCGCGGGTCTTGGCGACCGCGCCACGCCAGCATTGGACCGCCGCGTTCGATGGCGCCGGCGTGCCATGGGGCCCGATCCACACGCTGGATGAAGTTTTCGCGCATCCGCAAGTGCTGCATCGGCAACTGGTCCAGACCGCGACCCACTCCGTGCTGGGCGACATGCGGCTGGTGCGCAACCCGCTGTTGGCCGGCACGCCAGCCGATGCCTTGGGCGCGGCCCCGCCATTGCTGGGCGAACACACCGACGCCGTGCTGGGCAGTCCGGCCACGATTTGAACCACCCCGAGGAGACAACAATGACATCCATTAAAAAACTGCCGCTTGCGGTCCTGCTGGCCTGCCTGACCACCCCTGCGCTGGCCGCCGCCGAGTACCCCGACAAGCCCATCCGCCTAGTCGTGCCATACGCCGTGGGCGGCACCACCGACATCATCGCGCGCGTCGTGGGCAACAAGCTGGGCGCGCAGTTGGGCCAGTCGGTCATCATTGAAAACAAGCCGGGCGCGGGCGGCAGCATCGGCTCGGCCTACGCCGCCAAGCAGCCCGCCGACGGCTACACCCTGGTGATGGCGGTGGAAAGCTCGCACGCTGTCAACCCCAACGTCTACGCCAAGAGCGCCTACGACCCCGTCCGCGACTTTGCGCCCATCAGCAACCTGGCCGACGTGCCCAACGTGCTGGTCGTGAACCCGGCATTGCCCGCGCAGGACCTGGCGGGGTTTCTTGCCTTGCTGAAGGCCGATCCGAACAAGTACGCCTTCGGCTCTTCCGGCAATGGCGGCTTGAGCCACATGAATGGCGAACTGTTCATGAAGACCACCAGCACGCGCATGCTGCACGTGCCCTACAAAGGCCTGGGCCCCGCGCTGAACGACTTGGTTGCCGGACAGGTACAGGTGGTGTTCGACAACATACCGTCGTCCTACCCCTTGATCCAGGGGCAGCGCATCCGGCCCTTGGCGGTGGCGGCCAAACAGCGGCTCAAGGTGCTGCCGGACGTGCCCACCTATGCCGAGGCTGGGTTGCCCGCCATGAACAACCCGTCGTGGTTCGGCCTGGCCGCGCCGGCCGGCACGCCCGCGCCGGTGCTGGACAAGTTGAACGCGGCGGTGCGCGAGGCCTTGGCGGACCCCGCCACGGTGGACGCTATCGAACGGCAGGGCGCGGTGCCCAGCCCGATGTCGCGGGAAGACTTCGGCGCGCTGATCGCGCAGTCGAACCGCCACTGGAAGGCGGTGGTCGAAGACATTAAATTCGAAAAAATGCAGTAAGAGGAGCGCTTGTGAATACCAAGAATCTGTCCTTTCCCCATGCCGGCGTCCAGATCGACGCATCCGGCATCGCTACCTTGACCATGCAAGACGCCGGGGTGCTCAACATCTTGAGCACGCCCGTTATCGATGGCCTGCGTCTAGCGCTCATGCACTTGCAGGACGACGAATCGGTGCGTGTGCTGGTGCTGCGCGGCGCCGGCGACCGCGCCTTCGTGGCCGGTGCGGATATCGCCGAAATGGCCGCGCTGGACGAATCCAGCGCGCAACGCTTCATCTCGAACTTGCGTGACCTGTGCAACGCCGTCCGGCACTTTCCCGTACCGGTGATTGCCCGCATCCCTGGCTGGTGCCTGGGCGGCGGGTTGGAGTTCGCCTTGGCGTGCGACCTGCGCATCTGCACCGATGACGCCAAGTTCGGCATGCCCGAAGTCAAGGTCGGCATTCCGTCGGTGATCCATGCGGCGCTGATGCCAAGGCTGATCGGCGCGGCCAACAGCGCGTGGCTGCTCTTGACGGGTGAACTGATCGACGCGCGCCGCGCGCAGGACTGGGGGCTGGTGAATGCCGCCGTGCCGGCAGCGCAGTTGGACGACGAGGTGAACAAGCTGGCGCAAGGCTTTGCCGCGTTGGGGCCCGCGGCGTTGCGTCAGCAGAAGAAATTGCTGCGCCGCTGGGAAACGATGTCGGTGGACGCGGCGATTGAAGACAGCGTCGCGGAATTCGGCGCGGCCTTCAACACCGGCGAGCCTCAGAAGTTCATGAACGAATTCCTGGCCAACAAGCGCGGCGGGAAGGGCTGATCGAAGGGCTGATCGAAGGGCTGAACAACCGATGACCCGGCGATGGTCAGGCGTTGTTCAAAAGAGGGCGATCAATCCGAGCCGCGCGTTGCGGCAACGATCGGGTCGTCCAGCAGGTACTCGGCCACCTGCTCCACGAACGGTGACAGCGGCCCGTCGGCTTGCGTCACCAGCGTCAGTTCACGCAGCGCCCAAGGTTCGCTGATGGCCACCGCCGCAATGCGCTGTTCGCGCAAGGCGGTGGCGGCCACGCTGCGCGGCACCAGCGATACGCCCACGCCGGCCTGAACCATCGCCAGCACGGCGTCGAAGGTGTGCACGTGGATGCGCACCTTGGGCGTCTTGCCCGCCAGCTTGGCCATGTCGCGCAAAAAGATGTAGTTGCTGCTGGCGCGGCTCATGCACACGAAATCCAGGTCCAGCACGGCAGGGAAACGAATCGGTGAATGTTGCACCACAGGATGATTCAACGGCGCCGCGATGATCAGTTCATCGATCGCATAGCGCACGGCTTGCACCCCGGCGGATTCGGCATGGCCGGCGAAGATGCCGATATCCGCTTCCTGCCCCGCGATGGCGGCCTCAATCGTGTTGCTGGAGCGCTCTTCCAGCAGGATGTTCACATTCGGGTTGGCCGACAGAAAGCGGCTCAGGCTGGGCACGATGAACCCGTTCAACGAACTGCTGTTGGCGAACAGCTTGACGCTGCCTTTCAGGCCGCTGGCAAAGCCGCTGACTTCACCATGCATGCGCTCCACGCCGGCCAGCAACGAGCGCACATGCTTCAGCACAAACGCGCCTTCCGCCGTCAACTCCATGCCGCGCGCCTCGCGCTTGAACAGCGGCACGCCCATTGCCATTTCCAGGTTCTTCAGACGGTAGCTGGCGGATGAGGCGGTCAAGTGCACGGTATTGGCGCCGCCCGACAGGCTTTGCGCCTCGGCGATGGCAAGGAACAGGCGAAGGTCGGTGAGTTCGTAACGCATCGTGCAAGATTACCGTGGCCGCTTTTGATGCGTCAGAGATACGGTGTGGCCAGCCAGATGACCTTGTTGCGCAGCCGCTTGGCGAATGGCGTGCTGGTCAGGGTTTCCAGGGTTTCCGCTTTGGAATTCGCGATCAGCCCATCGATCCGGTTGCCGATCCAGCGTGCCACGGTAGGGTCATAGATTTCGCTGTCCAGCTCAAAATTCAGGCGCAGGCTGCGCGGGTCCAGGTTCGAGGACCCCACGTAGGCCCAGGCGTCGTCCACCGTCATCAGCTTCGAATGGTCGAAGGTGCCCAGCGCTCGCCACACGCGGCAGCCGGTGCGCACCACCTGGTCCAGTTGCGCCGACATGGCGTAATCCACCAGCCGCAGGTTGTTCTTGTTGGGGATGACGATATCCACCTGAATACCGCGCCGCGCGGCGGTGCCCAGCGCGCCGATCAGTGTCTGGTCGGGCAGAAAGTAGGGCGATTGAATGCGCACGTGGCGCTGCGCCACCGCCAGCGCACCCAGCAAAATGTTGTGCGAACTGCCCAGCGCACGGTCCGGCCCCGACGGCACGCAGCGCATCGGCACGTTGCCGGTGGGCGGCAATGCGTGCGGATCAAACCAGGGCCGTGCCGGCAGCGATTCATGCGTCGTGAAATTCCAGTCGTGCGCAAACACCGACATCAGCTGCGTCACGATGGGCCCTTCCACGCGGAAATGCGTGTCGTGATTGACGGCGTCGCCCGCCAGCGCGCTCACAAACGCCGCCCGCACGTTCATGCCGCCGGTAAAACCCACGCGCCCGTCTATCACCAGCACCTTGCGGTGGCTGCGCAGATTGGCATACGGCATGCGCAGCACGCCCAGCGGATTCGTCATGAAGCGCGCCACCGGCACGCCGCCGCGCGCAAGCATGCGAACGATGGGCGGGCGCGAATACTTGGAGCCGATGGCGTCTATCAACACCCGCACCAGCACGCCCCGCGCCTGCGCCTCGATAAGCGCCTGCGCCATTTCACGGCCGATCTCGTCGTTGTCGAAAATGTAGCTTTGCATCGCGATGGCGTGCTGCGCGTCGCGGATGGCTTGCATCATGGCCGGATACGCTTCATCGCCGCCCGCCAGGGGCTGCACCGCATTGCCGCCCAGCAGCCGAAACTGGCTGACGCGGTCGCCCAGGACTTTCAACGACGCAAACTGCGGCCCCGAGACCGCCACCACGTCCACCGGCAAGGTGTCGACCTGCTCGGCATCCACCACCATGGTTTCGTCACGCTGCTGCGACACCCGCGTCTTGCGGATGCGGTTGATGCCGGCCACAAAGTAAAACAGGGCGCCGAACAGCGGCGAAAACAGCGCCACCCCCACCCAGCCGATGGCCGCCCGGACGTCCTGCTTGGTCATCGCGGCATGCACCGCAGCACCCGTGCCCGCCGCGATGCTGACGGCAAACACCAGATGGGGCCAGTAATCGATCAAAATTGCGTGTATGCGATCCATAGCGATGACGTAAAAGTCGGCCTCCAGGGTTGAGCCATGCGGAAGGATAGCAAGGTGTGCGGCGTTGGCAATGGGGAGGAAGATAAGGGGCTTTTGACGGCCCCCAAAAATATGCTATAGTTCGGCCTCTTCGTTGCTGAGCTTCAGTTTGAAGCGCGGCGGGGGAGAAGAAAGTAATGCTGAAAAGTAGTGCTGAAAAGCAATACACCAGTAGTACCCCAGAGGTGGCTGTAGCTCAGTTGGTAGAGTCCTGGATTGTGATTCCAGTTGTCGTGGGTTCGAGCCCCATCAGCCACCCCAAAGAATTCAAAGAAATCAGGCACTTACGCGAAAGCTAAGTGCCTTTTTTCATTTCACGATGTGAATTTTTAAATAGAAATTCGAAGTTTTAAATTCACTCCGTTGCTGCGGCACTTTTCACCAGTCGGCGATCATAGTGCTTGTGTGTCGTTGATGGGTTCGCGTGACCGGCGAAGTCGTATGCGTCTTTGGCCTGCATCTCCAACTTTCGGGAAACTGCTGCCGGGCGAATATCAAGCAGTGAGAAGTAGAGCGGATGATCCGTGACGAGGTCAGTTTCGTTCACAGATTGGTCCTGAGCTCTGATCCAAGCGTTCATGGCGTCTTGCCAAGAAGATCCCCATCCTGACCTTGAATAGCAAGCGCCCCGGCGGGTTGCAGCGAACAGGTATTTGCTAGCGATCTTGTCCTCTCGCTGTAGGGCGCGTTCGACTACACAACGCAATCGTCGAGACCAGTATCGCCGCTTTACTGAGGCTGCTTCACCTTTTTTCCGTTTTGCGGAGACGACGATAACGCCATCACGTTGGAGGCCGTCTTTTGTGAACGGACGCACTTCGGCGGCACGAAACCCAGTGAGATAGGTGAACATCGCCGCGCAGCCCAGCGTTCGATAGTTCTGGCGCTGTTTGAGAGACCAAAGGTAGAACCTCAAAACTTGCCGTCGACTGACCACGCGGACTTTCGTGTCCGTCTTGTTGAGCATCATTCCCGTGAACGGGTTGTCTTCCATCAAGTCCCAACGCACCCCATAGTGGCAAATCGTTGCTAGCTGCGAGAGCTCCTTGTTTGCGCGAGCGGGCGCACCAGCTTCGGCCCGCGCTTGCAGATATTGATAGCCGTGTTGTTTGCGTAGAGTCCTTGGCCCCATTCTTCCAAAAAAGGCAGACAGATTTTCGTAAGCGGCGAGCCTCAGTGCCTTCCCGTGCGGACTTTGATCTGCATAGTGCGTTGAATCGATCTCATCGCGGAACTTCTCGATCATTTCGGCAACGGAGCCAGCAATGACTGCACCATCGCGGATTTCTAAGGCCCGTCGCATAGCTGTGCGACGGGCCTGTTCAATAGCCGCTTTATCGCCGAGTGATGCCCTGCCCAGAGTTTCGCCCCTGCCGTCGGGGTGAATGTAATAAAACGACACGACGTTCGTGCCGACGCGTTTATAGAGTCGCGCCACTCCTGTGGGTTCTCGCTGGCCGCCGGAACGCGTCGACGTTCGGGCTCGCTTCGAGGCGGGCTTTTGTTCTTTGCTCATCAACAAGACCTAGCTTTCTGTTTCTGTATTCGCGAAGCACGCGCGGTAGACCGTTCATAGTCACGACGTAGCTCCAACGGTTAGCTGTGAGCCAATTTGCCATAGCGGCTCGTTGGTTCGCCTTGCAGCCGACAAGTTCGGCGAGCTCTGATGCTGTCAGATATTCGCTCACGACGTGAATCTCCGTGGTTCAGCGTTGATGTGTTCATGAGGGGAAACTCGGAACTGGATCTCCCGCTCCGGCGTTCCAGGACCACCAACCATCTTGCCCATACCTGTCATCGTAAAGAGCTGTTTTTTCTGCCCTTCGAGACTGGTACTCGGGCGTGCACATAACCCAAACCTCCAAAGGCGTGGGCGTGTCAGTATCGCGTAGCCAGAAGTCGGGGAAAACGGCGTCCTCGCCAGCATCAAACCGCAGCGGCTTTTCGAACCGACGCTTTTCCGCCACGAGCTTGTCAGCGACTAGAGCCTCATAGCCTGAATCGACCGGTATCCAGTCGCGCGTTGTCTGCATGAGAGCGATATCGACAACCTGCGCGCGCATGCTGCCGCCAGAGGATTTGGGCGGGTCGGTTTGTACGACTGCGATGACGTCATTTCCTGCCCGCCAAGAATCAATTTCTCGGGCAAAGCGGCGCTCCAACGGTTCCCAGACGTTCTCATCGAGGTTCAGGTACGGGATTCCATGAAACCCCGCGATAGGCAGCGTGGTGCTGCCGTCCATTCCCTCTTGGTGCTGTGCGAGGGGGGCAATCACAACCAAGCGCCGTCGTTGCGTGACCGCTTCCAACGCCTTGGCCTTGTTGTGCCCTGCTTGTTGCCCGGTTGCGGTCGGCGTGGCGATCACGAGGTTTTGAGCCAGTCGCACACGCCCCGCGTAGGTAGTCATTGCCGAGCGCATCAAGTGGTAATGCACCACACCAAGATTGCGCTTTCCTTCCATGCCTGGCGACCATGCGTGCAGCCCAGCCTGCGTCCAAAGAAAGTGTAGAAGACCGAGCAGTGTCATGCTGGCTTGGCCGGTACGCGGGCGCGTCGCGGGTATCGACGGCGCGGCGGGGGACGAGGCGTCCCCTTCTTCTGGGGCGGCTGTCGCACGCTGTTGAAGCCCGACCTTCAACTTAATCTTGACCGCGCCGTCGTCCAGTTCCTGGACCACTCCGCGTCGGTATGAACCAAGACCGGACATGCTCGGATCTACGCCGTAATAGACGCAGTCTTCACTGTGTTCTGATCCAGTTTCAGGAAAACGGGCCAGGTGGAACCGATCGGAGTTGGAACGACTGTGGATCGACAAGCGCCGTTCGCCCGATCCAGGGCAAGTACACCTCACGTCTGCCTTGCCATGCGCCATCAACAGTACGCGCTTCCAGCCCTCCTTGAACTGATCTGCCGTTTGAAACTCTGGCGAGTACGGCCGTGTCGTGGACCCAAGCGTTATTTCAACCGGGTAGACCTTGCGATCCATGGCCTACTTCCGCACGATCGAACAAAACGTGGTGGCTACGTATGCCTGCTTGTAGCAGTCTGCTTTGGCGTAGGAGTAAAACTCGTACGACGCATAGCCCGCTGCGAGGATCACGGATACGACGCCCCAGATAATCATATGTTTTTTCATTGAATTTCCGTATGAAGGAAGCCCCGCTTCACAGAATCATGTCGAGCGTGAGCGGTACCCTTGTCCCTAGGGCAGGGTACCTGTCGTCAGCATGGAGACAGCTCTTGTCAGGATGGATATGCAGACGGATATCGAGAGAGCGGTCGAAGAGAGCGCCAACTACCCGAGGATGCCGTTGTTAATGAACAGCGCGTTTGAGCTGCTGTAGACCTACGTGAGATGGAGCCATGTGCCATCCGAATCGGAGCGCTCGACTTTCGAAGTGTTTAGCAGCTAAACACCGGGAAAAATCCTGGTGAACGCCGATTCGGATGCCGCCGCCGAGATACCACAACGTTGGCGGCTTCCTGCCGACTTGCACGGCGCAGGC
>NZ_JBCGCS010000025.1:0-90855 GCF_038594925.1 Achromobacter sp. JD-1
CCGGCTGATGGATGACGACGTCCCATACCCCAGCGCCCTCCCCACTGCAGAGGGCGCACCTACACCATACAAGGATGACAAGGGGGCAGTCCGGAGCGAAGGCTCCGGACCGCAATCGTTGACCCGCTCCCCACCAGCCGCCGCCCCGCCGTGCGCCACCAGAACGCGCCCCGCCGAGCGTCCCAAGACGCCACCATCCCCCTGTCAAAAATCCCCGCACCCACCCAAAAAAACCGCAAAATCCGCAAATCCACCAAAGCTACATTGCCCTCCAAGGAGCAAGCATGAAGCCCGAAACCCGAACCCTGTACACCGAACGCCTCGACCCCGTTTTGCGTTGGCTTGCCGCCCACCCTGACGCCGACCCCGATCTGCACCAGCTTGCCGACCTGGCTTGCCTGTCGCCGTATCACTTTCACCGGGTCTACCGCGCCATGATCGGCGAAACGGTCAACGCCACCGTCCAACGCCTCCGCATGCATCGCGCAGCGGCGGCATTGACGGAATCACAGGCCTCGCTCAGGGATGTTGCACAACGCGCCGGCTACGACTCCGACGCCGCGTTCAACCGGGCCTTCGGTGCTTTATTCGGCATCCCGCCGGGCCGGTATCGCGCCGCGCGCTCCCAACCCCTAGCCTCCCAGGAGATTGCCATGTACCCCATCGTCATCGAAAACTTTCCCGGCGCCACCTTGGCCGTCCTGCCGCACCAAGGCAGCTACCAGGATATCGGACCCGTCTTCACCCGCGCCTTTCTGCTGGCCTTGGGCCGTGGCATCGCCAACCCAGAATCCACCGGCTTCGGCATCTACTTCGACGACCCCGAACAAGTGCCCGAACGCCAACTGCGTTCGCTGGCCGGCATGGTCGTCGAACCCGACGCCGACCTTGGCGACGAACTCGAACGCTTCGACATCCCCGCCACCCGCTGCGCCATCCTCACCTACACCGGCCCCTACAACGAAATGGCCAAGCCCTACCAATGGATGTTCTCGGAATGGCTACCCGCCAGCGGCATGGTCCCCGCCGACATCCCCATGTTCGAGCAATACCTCAACGACCCTCGCACCACCCCGCCCGCCCAGCTGCAAACCCGCATCTGCCTGCCGCTGAAATAGCACCCCACGCTACCCCAGCACGCCCGCCAGGTACTGCCTGAGCCAGGCGTGCGCGGGGTCGTCCTGATAGCGCTCGTGCCAGTACAGCGACACCGCAATCGGCGGCAAGGTCAGCGGCACCTTCTGCGTCACGATGCGCGCCGCGCCCGCCATCGCCCGTGCAATGCTTGCCGGCATCGTCGCAATCAGATCCGACCCTTCCACAATGAACGGGCAAACCAGATAACTGGACAGCGTCGCCACGATCTTGCGGCTGCGATTTTGCCCCAACAGAATGCGGTCAATCGCCGTACTGAAATAGCGCGTATGCGCCGCCAGATCCAGATGGCCATAGCGCAGGTACGCATCCAGATTCCAACGCTTGCGCAAACACGGATGGCCTTCCCGCACGATGCACACCGCAGGCTCCTGATACAAGAACCGCGTGCGCAGATCCGGCGCCGGGTCCGGGAAATAGCCCGCAATCAACTCCACATGATTCGTGTCCAGCATGCTCAAGCCATGCTGCGGCCGCGCCGGCACGATCTGCAACTGGAAATGCGGTGCATCCACCGCCAGGCGCGGAATCAGCTTGGGCAGCAAGGTGTATTGAACATAGTCCGTCGCATACAGCGACAGCGTGCGTGACGAATGCGCCGGGTCGAATGCATCGCGCGTGCGCGTTGCGCGATGCCAGCTTTCCAGCAAAGGCTTGAAGTTCTGATGCAGCTCCATCGCGCGCGGCGTCGGCTGCCACGTGCCGCCCTCGCGCACCAACAAGGGGTCGCCAAACAAATGACGCAGCCGGTTCATCGCCGCGCTCATCGCAGGCTGGCTGATGTTCAGCGTCTCGGCCGCGCGCGACACGTTGCGGCACGCCATCAAGGCGTCGAAATGCATCAGCAGATTCAAGTCTGGATTCTTCACGGCCGCACACCTATAAATGGCATCTATACAAATATAAACCTGTAGGACTGCTGTCATCGAAGTCAGAAGCCTAGGATGGCCCTGTTGTTGCAGCGAACCAGGACCGGACACGCATGATCCGGCCACCACGAAGTTCTATCAACAAGGGGAAACCAAGCCATGAACCAAGGGCTGATACGCAGTTGCTTCCGCATTGCCGCCGGGGTCGCGTTGTTTGCCGCCGCCGGCACCGCCACCGCCGCGTGGCCAGACAAGGTGATCCGCATCGTCGTGCCGTTTGCCGCGGGTGGGTCCACCGACCTCATCGCCCGCAAGATCGCCGAGGGACTGGGCCAGCGCCTGTCCGCCAACGTCATCGTTGAAAACCGGCCCGGCGCGGGCGGCACCGTGGGCACCGAATACGTGGCCCGCCAGCCGGCCGACGGCTACACCATGCTGATGGGCTCGGTCAGCACGCATGGCAGCGCCCCGTGCATCTATTCCAAGCTGCCCTACGACGCCGTCAAAGACTTCACGCCACTGACCGTGGTGGCCACCATTCCCAACGTGATGTCGGTGAACCAATCGGTGCCCGCCAACAGCTTGAAGGAGTTCGTGGCGCTGCTGAAAAAAGAACCCGAAAAATACTCCTTCGCCTCCAACGGCCAGGGCACGTCCAACCACCTGGCGGCCGAACTGTTCAAGTCCACCGCGGGCGTCTCCATGGTGCACGTGCCGTATCGCGGCTCAGGCCCCGCGCTCATCGATCTGGTGGGCGGCCAGGTCAACATGATGATGGACGTAGTGATGACGTCATACCCCTACATCAAGGACGGCAAGATCAAGGCGCTGGCCGTGACCTCGCCCGAACGCTCGTCGCTGTTGCCCAACGTGCCCACCGTCGCGGAATCCGGCTACCCCGGCTACGAGGCCATGGTGTGGTTCGGCATGCTGGCCCCCGCCAACATGCCCGAGCCGCTGCGCCAGCAGCTCACGGACGGCCTGGTGCAGACCCTGCACGCACCCGCCATGAAGACGTATCTGGAACAACAGGGCGCGCAGGTGTCCGACGTGGCGGGGCCCGCCTTCGGCGCAATGATCAAAAGCGAGATCAGCAAATGGTGCGGGGTGGTCAAGCAAGCCGGCATCCGCCTGGACTGATCTGACCTGGCTGCACACCTTCTTTGGAACACACGATATGTATCGCATAGGGATAGACGTCGGCGGCACGTTCACCGACTTCACGATGATCGACGAGGACGCGGGTGTGGTGCACTTTCACAAAGTGCCCTCTACCCCGCACGACCCGTCCGAGGCCATTGCCACCGGCATCGGGCAGATGCTGGCGGACCACGACGTGGCGCCGTCGCAGGTGTCGCACGTGGGGCATGGCACCACGGTTGCCACCAACCTGATCATCGAACGCAAGGGCGCGCGCGTTGGCCTGATCACCACGCGCGGCTTTCGCGACGTGCTGGAGATTGGCCGGCAGACGCGGCCCCACCTGTACGATTACAGCGTCGGCAAGCCGCCCGTGGCCGTGCCGCGTGAGTTCCGCATTGAAGTGAGCGAGCGCGTGAGCGCGTCGGGAGACGTGCTCACGCCGCTGGACGAAGCCCAGGTGCGAGACGCCGCGCGGCAATTCGCGCAAGCCGGCATCGAAGCCGTCACCATCTGCTTTTTGCATGCCTACCGCAACGCCGCGCACGAACGCCGCGCCGCGCAGATCGTGGCCGAGCTCATGCCCGACGCCTACATCAGCATGTCGTCCGATGTGCTGCCCGAATTTCGTGAATACGAACGCCTGTCCACCACGGTGCTGAACGCGGCGGTGGGGCCGAAGATGGCGCGTTATCTGGAACGCTTCCTGCAACGGGTGCGAGACCTGGACATCGGCCACGAGCCGCACACCATCCATTCCAACGGCGGCCTGATGTCGATCGGCACCGTGCGCCAATACCCCGTGCGCACCTGCCTGTCGGGGCCGGCGGCCGGCGTGGTGGGTGCGGCGGCGGTGGGACGCGCCATCGGCAGCCTGAACCTGGTCACCTTCGACGTCGGCGGCACCAGCACCGACGTGTCGCTGGTGTGCGACGGGCGTCCGCTGTTTACTTCCCATCGGCAGGTGGCGGGCTACCCCGTCAAGACGCCCATGGTCGACATTCATGTGATCGGCGCGGGCGGCGGCAGCATCGCCTGGCTGGACGACGCGGGCGCCTTGAAGGTGGGGCCGCACAGCGCGGGCGCGGTGCCCGGGCCGGTGGGCTATGGCCGTGGCGGGCAGGAACCCACCATTACCGATGCCGAAATCGCGTTGCAACGCTTGAATCCCGTCGCATTGTTGAACGGACGCATGCCGGTACACGCCCAAGCCGCGCGCGACGTGATCGAGCAGCGCGTGGCGCAGCCGCTGGGTCTGGACATGGAAGCCGCGGCCGAAGGCATCCTGCGCATTGCAGCGGCCAACATGAGCCGCGCCATCCGCGCCGTATCCACCGAACGCGGCTACGACCTGTCCTGCTTCGCGCTTTACGCTTACGGTGGCGCGGGGCCGTTGCACGCGGTGGAAGTGGCCGAGGAATGCGGCATCCCCGTGGTCATCGTGCCGCAGGAGCCGGGCACCATGTGTGCGCGCGGCATCTTGCTCAGCGACATCTCGTTTGACTTCGTGCAAAGCGAAATCTCGGTGGCGTCGTCAGACACCTGGCCCGCCATCGCCGCCCTTTTCGAAGGCTTGCGCACGCAGGCCGACGACTGGCTTGCAGCAGAGCGTGTGGACCCGGCGCTGCGCGTGTGCCATGGCGCCATCGACGCGCGTTACGAGGGCCAGAATTTTGAAGTGCAGGTCAGCCTGGACGGCGTCGACATGGGCGCGGGCGGCTACGCCGAATTCGCACGCCGCTTTGCCGAGGCGCACGAACGCGAATACGGCTACACGGTGGATGACCGCAAAGTGCAGATCATCAATTGCCGCATGCAGGCCGTGGGCCAGGTGGTGAAGGCGCCGCTTGCGCCGCGCTACGTCGGCGGCGAGCTTGAAGACGCCAGCCTGGGGCGGCGCAAGGCCTACTTCGGCGCGGTGCACGGCTGGAAGGAAACGCCCGTCTACGACCGCGACCGTGTGCCGACCGGCGCGTGCTTCACCGGCCCCGCCCTGCTTGAGGAAATGAGCTCGACCACGTTGGTGGGCGTGGGCCATGCGGCCAGCGTGGACGAGTACGGCAACCTGATCATTCGTTTGCAAGGAGGCTTGCATGACTAAGCCCGAAGACGCCAAGACCGACAACGCCAACGCCGCGGTGACGCTGGCTGACCCCATCGGCATGGAGGTGTTCTGCAACCGCCTGCTGTCCATTACCGAGGACATGAACAACACGCTCGTGCGCGCGTCGTTCTCCACCAACATCAAGGAACGCAAGGACTGCTCCGTGGCCTTGTTCGACGCGGCCGGCAGGTTGGTGGCGCAAGGCACGCAGATTCCGCTGCACCTGGGTTCGCTGGACGGGGCCATGGGCGCGATCTTGCGCACCTACGCCGTGGATGACATCCGCGAGGGCGACGTGTTCATCTGCAACGACCCCTATCTGGCCGACGGTAGCCACCTGCCCGACATCAACATCGTCACCCCCGTGTTCTGGGACGGCGTGCTGCGCTTCTTCGCCGCCAACATCGCGCACCATTCAGACGTGGGTGGCGCGGTGCCCGGGTCCATCGCGGGCGGCTTGAAGTCGATATTCGAAGAAGGCATCCGCATCCCCGCGTGCCGCATCGCGCGCCACGGCCAGAACGATGAAGACATGCTGCGCCTGATCTGCGCCAACACCCGCGACCCCGAAGAGCGCGTGCTGGACCTGCGCGTGCAAATGGCCACCAACCGCCGTGGCGCGGCCGCCGTGCAAGGCCTGATCCGCCAGATGGGTCTGGACGCCGTGCTGCGTTCGGTGGACGACGTCATCGCCTACACGCGCCGCCGCCTGCTCAACCGCATCGCCGAACTGCAGGCCGGCAGCTATACCTTTCGCAGCGACCTGGACGACGACGGCATGGGCGGGGATCCCGTGCCCATCCAGGTGACGCTGACCGTCAGCCACGACAAGCTGCACTTTGATTTTGCAGGCTCGGGCAAGCAGGCGCGCGGCGCGATGAACCTGCCGATCAATGCCTTGCGCGCCTGCGTGTACTACGCCGTGAAGGCGCTGCTGGACCCGGACCTTGCGCCCAACGCCGGCTTGTTCGACCCCATCACGCTGTCGGCCCCGGTGGGCACCATCACCAACCCCGAACACCCCGCCGCCGTGGGCGCGCGGTCGATCACCGCGCAGAAAGTCGCGGGTGCGATCTTCGGCGCCTTCCGTGGCCTGCTGCCGCCGGAAAAGACCATGGCGTCCAGCAATGATTGCTGCCCGGCCATCGTGTTCTCAGGCCGCTGGCGCGAGCGCGCGGGCCACTTCGTGTACTTGGAAACCCTGGGCGGCGGCGCGGGTGCGCGCTTCGATGCGGACGGCATGGACGCGGTGCATGTACACATGACCAACACCTCGAACCTGCCCGTGGAAGCGCTGGAAAACGAATACCCCTTGCTGATGGACGAGTACGCCATGATCCAGGACTCCGGCGGCCCCGGCCGCACGCGCGGCGGCATGGCGATTGCCAAGCAGATTCGTGCCGTAGGCCCAGGCATCGTGTTCTCGGCGCGTTCGGATAGCCATACGGTGGGCGTGGCGGTGGGCGTGGAGGGCGGTGGCGACGGGCGGCGCGCTCGGTTGGTGCGCAACTTCGGCACGCCGCAAGAGGAAGAACTGTTTTCCAAGACCGCCAACATTGCGTTGGCGGCCGGCGAAAGCGTGCGTATCGAAACGCCCGGCGGTGGCGGCTTTGGTCCGCCCGCCGAACGCGCCCAGGCACGCATCGCGCAGGACCTGGCCGACGGCAAGATAAGCGTGGATGCGGCACGCGTGGCCTACGGCATGCGAGGCGTGCGCGCGACCGAAGGCTTGGGGGTTGCTACCCCACGTTGAGCGTCATGGAGTACTTCATCTTGTCGTGCGGGAAGGTGGTGATGGTGGCCAGCAGCAGCAAGCCGCCATCACCGTAGTAGCGGCGGGTGATGACGAAGCCCGCCGTCTTGGGTTCCACCTTGAGCTGCTTGGCGATGGTGGCGTTGATGGGCGTGGCCGAGAACTCCTGGTTGACCTCGGTGATGCGGTCGCCGAAATGGTCTTCGATCAGGCGCAGCAGCGAAATGCGCGATTTGACGTCCACGCGCACGTCCGAATGCTCGGGGTCGGCGTAGATCAGCGTGCTGGCCGCGGCGGTGCCCTGGTCGTCCAGCGTTTTGATGGAGTTGATATGCAGCCAGGACTTGTCGGCGGGGCAGCCCAAGGCTTCGGCCAGCCGCTTGGGCAGCTTGATGGTGCGCACGTCCTGCACCAGCAGGGCTGCATTGCGCGCGTACTGGAGCAGGTCGGGAAATTGCGAGATGCGCTGCGTGAAGCGCGTGCTGGCGCGGGCCGTTTCAACGCGGGTGCCCACGCCGGGGCGGCGCGACACCATGCCCGCCACGGTCAGCATGCGGATGGCTTCACGGATGGTGTGGCGGCTGGCGTCGAACTGGTCGCAAAGCTCGTGCTCGGTGGGCAGCAGGGTCATCACGGGATAGCGGCCGGCGCTGATGTCCTGCGACAAGGTTTGAAAAATGCTCTTGTAGCGGGGGCCGCCGGCGTCTACGTCCGGCGCTTGCGATTCGGGCTTGCCACGCGCTTGCCGTGCTCCGCCGGGGCCGGTTGCGCGCTCGGAGGATCGGGTCATGGGGAGGCTCCTTGAATTGTTATATGGGGTTTGTACGGACAATAACCCGATTGACAACGATGTCCGGTCGGATTCATTATTTGTCCGGACATTCATGTACGGACAAAGTGTACCAACAAATCGGGGGTTTCTCATGAGCAAGGTACTTGCAGTACTCGCAGCGGCAACCGTGGCCGCAGGGCTCAGCGCCAACGCCATGGCGCAGCAGAAGTTGGTGGTGGCAGGTTATGGCGGCTCGTTCGAAGACATCATGCGCAAGGACATCTTCCCGCCTTTCGCCAAGCAGCACGGCGTTGAGCTGGACTATGTTGCCGGCAATTCCACCAACACGGTGGCGCGCCTGCAGGCGCAGAAAAGCAATCAGCAGATCGACGTGGCCATCATTGATGACGGCCCCATGTATCAAGCCATCGCGCTGGGCTTTTGCGCACCCATCAAGGGCCTGCCCGCCGACGACCTCTACGCCACCGCGCGCTACAAGGACGACAAGGCGGTGGCCATCGGCATCGTGGCCACCGGCATCATGTACAACAAGAAGGCTTTCGAAGAGAAGAAGTGGGCCCCGCCCACGTCGTGGAAAGACCTGAAAGACCCGAAGTACAAGAAGCTGTTGGTGGTGCCGCCGCTGAACAATACCTACGGCCTGCACGCCGTGGTGGAATACGCCCGCGAAGGCGGTGGCGGTGAAAAGAATATCGACCCCGGCTTCACCACCTTCAAGAAGGAGATCGGCCCCAACGTGCTGGTCTACGAGCCGTCGCCGGGCAAGATGACCGAGCTGTTCTCCAGCGGCCAGGCCTTGATCTCCGTCTGGGGCAGCGGCCGCGCCAAGTCCTTCGCCGACACCGGCTTCCCGGTGGGCTTCGTGTACCCGCAAGAAGGCGCCTATGCCTTGCTGTCGTCCGTGTGCCCGGTGGCCAAGCCCAACGCCAACCCCGCCGCCCAGGCCTTCGTGCAATACCTGGTGTCGCCCGAGGTGCAGGAAAAACTGGCCTCCGCCTATGGCTACGGCCCGGTCAACAAGAAGGCCAAGGCGGTTGACGACCCGCGTGTGCCGCTGCCGATCGGCAAGCGCGCCGATGACCTGATCGTGATTGATTGGGACACCGTCAACCAGAACCGCGACGAATGGAACAAGCGCTGGACGCGGGAAGTCGAGCGCTAAGGCGCAGCCGGTAGTGCAATACGGGGCGGCGCGGCGCGCCGCCCACGGGAGCCTTCATGACCTATCTAGTGTTGAACCGCCTTAGCAAGCGCTATGGCGAGACCACCGCTGTGCAAGAGCTGAGCCTGTCCGTGAACCGGGGCGAATTCATTTCGCTGCTGGGGCCCTCGGGTTGCGGCAAGACGACTACGCTGCAGATGATTGCGGGCTTTGTCGAACCCACGGGCGGCAGCATCGTGCTGGACGGCCGCGACGTCAGCCGCGTGCCGGCCAACAAGCGCGGCTTGGGCCTGGTGTTCCAGAACTACGCGCTGTTCCCGCACATGACGGCGGCCGAAAACGTGTCGTTTGGTCTGGAGATGCAGCGGGTCAAGAAGGACGAACGCGAAGCGCGCGTGGCCGATGCGTTGAAGCTGGTGGGTTTGTCGCACCTGGCGGATCGCCATCCCGCGCAGATGTCGGGCGGACAACAGCAGCGGGTAGCCTTGGCCCGCGCGCTGGTCATCCGGCCCAGCGTGTTGTTGCTGGACGAACCGCTGTCCAACCTGGACGCCAAGCTGCGCGAGGAAATGCAGCTGGAACTGCGCAGTATCCAGCGCACCATCGGCACCACCACCATCCTGGTTACACACGATCAGTCCGAGGCGCTGGCCTTGTCGGACCGCATCGTGGTCATGAACCAGGGCCGCGTGGAGCAGGTGGCGGAACCCTTCCAGGCTTACGAAGGGCCGGCCAGCCATTTCGTGGGCGGCTTCCTGGGCAAGGCCAATGTGTTCACCCCCAAAGCCGAGCAGTACGAAAACGAAACGCGCGCCCGCATTGGCGAGGCGCATATTCCGATGGCCGGCGCACCGGTGCCACAAGGCGCGGTGATCGTGCGGCCTGAAAAAATCCTGTTCTCGGAACCCGCCGCCTGTGCCCTGCCCGGCCGCATGAAGACCCGCGTCTTCCAGGGCAACCACTGGCTATGTCAGGTGGATACGTCGGTGGGCGAAGTGATGGTGATCCGCCAGAATGACGGCGTGCCGGTGCCCGCCGAGGGCGAGGCCGTGCATTTGCGCTGGCGCGCGCAAGACATGTGCGAGGTTGCGCCCGCGCCGCAGGGTCGCCCGTCATGAGTACGCGCACCAACCCCTGGGTACTGAGCGCGCCGGCGCTGGTGGTGTACGCCACCTTCCTGGTGGTGCCGATGGCGCTGGTGTTCCTGATCAGCTTTTTCGACTTCCAGTTCTACGGCGGCATGCAGGCCACGTTCACCTGGAAGAACTACTTCGAGATCTTCAGCGACGGCTATTACTACGAGATCTACGCGCGCACGTTCGGCGTGGCAGCTGCCGTGACCGTGGCCTGCCTGGTGCTGGGTACGGCCGAAGCGTATGTGTTGTCACGCATGGCCAACCCATGGAAGGGTTTGTTCCTGATGGTGGTGCTGGGGCCGCTCTTGATCTCGGTGGTGGTTCGCACGCTGGGCTGGGCGCTTCTGTTCGGTTCCACCGGCCTGATCAACAAGGTGCTGATGGGCATCGGCCTGACCTCGACCCCCGTGGACCTGATGTACAGCAACCTGGGCGTGGGCATCGCGCTGACGCATGTGCTGGTGCCCTTCATGGTGATTTCAGTGTGGGCGTCGCTGCAACGGATCAACCCGGCCACGGAAGCCGCGGCGCTGTCGCTGGGCGCGTCGCAGTTCACCGTGATCCGCCGCGTGATCGTGCCGCAGGTGATGCCGGGCATTCTGTCGGGCGCCATCATGGTGTTTGCGATGGCGGCAAGTTCCTTCGCCACGCCAGCCATCATCGGCGGGCGGCGCCTGAAGAACGTGGCGACCGCCGCCTACGACGAATTCCTGAACACGTTGAACTGGCCCTTGGGCGCGGCCCTGGCGGTGGTGCTGTTGCTGGCGACCGTGGTGGTGTTGCTGTCGGCCAACCGCATCATCGAGCGCAAGTACGGCGCCGTCTTCAACCAGGCCGGAGGCTGAGATGCAATTTCGAAATGGCCCCATCGGCCTGGTATTCCACACGCTGTTCATCCTCTTCATCCTGGCGCCCATCGTCATGGTGTGCGCGGTGGCGTTCACCTCCGAAGGCTTTATTTCGCTGCCCACCAGCGGGCTGTCGCTGCGCTGGTTCCGCGCCATTCTGGACAATCCGCGCTTCATTGAAGCGTTCTGGTTCAGCCTGGGGCTGGGTACGCTGTCGGCCACCTTGGCCATCGGCCTGGCCGTGCCCAGCGCGCTGGCGCTTGCCCGCAACCGCTTCCCCGGCCGCGAGGCGCTGGTGGCCTTCTTCCTGTCGCCGCTGATGATTCCGCATGTGGTGCTGGGCTTGGCCTTCCTGAAGTTCTTCACCACGGTGGACCTGGCCGGCACCTATGTGGGCCTGGTGGTGGCGCATGTGATATTGGTGATGCCCTACGCGCTGCGCCTGGTGCTGGCGTCGGCCACCGGCATCGACCCCGCGCTGGAGCGCGCCGCGCAGTCGCTGGGCGCGTCCAACTGGACGGCGTTCCGGCGCGTGGTGCTGCCGCTGCTGTTGCCGGGCGTGGTCAGCGGCTGGGTGATCGCCTTCATTACGAGCTTTGATGAATTGACCATGTCGATCTTCATTGCCTCGCCGTCCACGACGACGTTGCCGGTGCGCATCTTCCTGCACATCGAAGACACGATCGACCCGCTGGTCACCGCCGTATCGGCCGTGCTGATCTACGTGACCATCATCGCCATCTTCATCCTGGACCGCGTGGTCGGCCTGGAAAAGCTGTTTGTAGGAAAGGGACGCTAATGACGGACGAGAAAGAACTGGCGCCCCGCGCGCCCGTGCATCGCGGCATTTATGACGCCGTGGTGATTGGCGGGGGCTTGGTGGGTTCGGCCATCGCTTATGGCTTGCGGCGCGAACTGGACCACGTGGCCGTGTTGGACGAAGGCGACGTGGCTTACCGCGCGTCACGCGGGAACTTCGGGTTGGTGTGGGTGCAGAGCAAGGGCATGGGCCTGCCGCGCTACGGCGTGTGGACGATGACGTCCGCCTCCGGCTGGCCGCGCCTGGCCGCGCAACTGCTGGAAGAAACCGGCGTGGACGTGCATCTGGAGCAGCGCGGCGGCCTGCACGCGCTGCTGAGCGACGAAGAGGTGGAAGCGCGCGGCACGTTCATGAAGACCCTGCTGGCACAGCCCGGCATGGCGCAGTACGACTGGAAGCTGTTGGACCGCGCAGAAGTGGCAGACCTTGTGCCGGGCATCGGCCCCGACGTGCGCGGCGCCACGTGGACACCGGTGGATGGCATTGCCAACCCGCTCAAGCTGTTGCGCGCGTTGCATGCGAGTTTTGCACAGCGGGTTGTGGATTACCTGCCGCGCCGTCCGGCGCAGAGCATCAAGCAGCGCGATGGCGTGTTCGAGATCGCGACCCCGGGCGGCACGGTGCGCGCACATAAGGTGGTGCTGGCCTCGGGCCTTTCCAACAAAGACCTGGGCGCGCAAGTTGGCCTGGACGTGCCGGTGCGGCCGCAGCGCGGCCAGATCGTGGTGCTGGAACGCACGCGCCGCATGCTGGAGACGCCGCTATCCACCTTGCGCCAGACCGATGAAGGCACCTGGCTGATCGGTGATTCGCAGGAAGAAGCGGGCTATGTGGATAACCTGGTGGGCCTGCCCATCCTGGGTACGCTGGCCGATCGCGCCGTGCGCACGCTGCCGGCCCTGCGCGACGTGCGCGTGGTGCGCAGTTGGGCGGCGCTGCGCGTGATGTCAAAAGACGGCTTCCCCATTTATCAACAATCCGAAACGTGCCCCGGCGCCTTCGTCGCCACCTGTCATAGCGGCGTGACGTTGGCCGCCGCGCACGCGCTTAATCTGGCGCCCATGATCGTGGCCGGCAAGCTTGCCGACGACATGACGCCCTTCTCGACCCGGAGGTTTCATGTTCAAGAGGCTTGACGAGGCGCAGCGCCAGACGCAAAGCGCGCCCGTGCGCGTGACGGTCAATGGGGCCGAACTGCAATGCCGGCCGGGCGATACGGTGGCGGCGGCGTTGTTCGCGGGCGGCGTGTCGGCCTGTCGCGACACGGCCGTGAATGAAGTGCCGCGCGGCCCATATTGCATGATGGGCGTGTGCTACGACTGCCTGGTCACCATTGATGGCCAGGCGAACCAGCAGGGCTGTATGACGGCCGTGCGCGAAGGCATGAAGATCGAGCGCCAGTTGGGCGCGCGCAAGGTGCAGGCATGATCGAAACAACGCAATGCGATTTGCTGGTGGTGGGCGCGGGCCCGGCGGGCTTGGCGGCGGCAACGCTGGCGGCCACGTTGGGCGTGGATACGATGTTGCTGGATGAGCAGCCGGCGCCTGGCGGACAGATCTATCGCGCCATTACCACCACCCCGGTCACTGACCGGGGCATCCTGGGCGAAGACTATTGGCATGGCGCGTCGCTGGTGGCGCCGTTCCAGCAATCGGGCGCGCGCTACGTGCCGGGCGCCACCGTCTGGGCGGTGGCCGAACGCACCGCGCCGCAGCCCGACAAAGGCTTCGAGGTGGCGTACTCGGTGGCGGGCGAGGCGCGTATCGTGCATGCGCGCCGGCTGCTGCTGGCCACGGGCGCGCAAGAGCGGCCCTTCCCAATTCCGGGCTGGACGCTGCCTGGTGTGATCACGGCGGGCGCGGCGCAGATTCTGCTGAAGTCGGCGGGCGTGGTGCCGGCCGACCGCACGGTGCTGGCGGGCAGCGGCCCGCTGCTTTATCTGGTGGCCTGGCAATACCTGAATGCGGGCGTGAAGATCGACGCGCTGCTGGAAACCACGCCGCCTGGACGCATGGGCCAGGCGCTGCCTAAGGTGTGGGGATTTTTACGATCACCCTATCTGGGCAAGGGCTTGAAGCTGCTGCGCGCCGTCAAGGCGGCGGTGCCGATCACGCGTGGCGTAACGGCCTTGGAAGCGCTAGGCAACGGCAAGCTGGAAAGCGTGCGCTACACGGCGGGCGGCGTCACCAAGACCTTGCCCGCCGAACAACTGATGCTGCATCAGGGCGTGGTGCCCAACGTGAACCTGTCGCGCGCCGTGGGCGCGGAGCACCGCTGGAACGACGCGCTGGACTGTTGGGAGCCACAGGTCGATGAATGGGGCCTGACGTCGGTGGACGGCATCGGCATGGCGGGCGACGGCGCGGGCATCGCGGGCGCGCTGGCGGCGGAACACCGGGGCCGGTTGGCCGCGCTGCAAGCCGCACATCTGCTGGGCCGCATCGACGCGCGCAAACGCGATAGCCAGGCCGTGGCGCCGCGCGAGGCGCTGGCCCGTGCCGTCAGGGGCCGCGAGTTCTTCGACGCGCTGTACAAGGCGCCAGATGCCTTCCGGCGGCCCACCGGTGACACCATCGTGTGCCGCTGCGAGGAAGTCACCGCCGCGCAAGTGCGCCAGACGGTCAAGCTGGGCTGCACCGGTCCGAACCAGATGAAGGCCTTTCTGCGCTGCGGCATGGGGCCGTGCCAAGGCCGCTTCTGCGGGCTGACCGTGGCCGAGATCATTGCCGAGGAACGCGGCGTGCCGACGCAGGAAGTGGGCTATTACCGGCTGCGCTTCCCGACCAAGCCGCTGACCTTGGGAGAACTCGCGTCGCTGCCGCAGACGGATGATTCCCGCCAGGCCGTGGTCCGCCTGAAGAAGTAATGCCATGACCGATGCAACGCGGTCGGCGCAAGTCATCATCATCGGCGGCGGCCTGCATGGCAGCTCGGCCGCGCTGCATCTGGCGCGCGCGGGCGTGTCGGCCCTGGTGATTGAAAAGAACTACGTGGGGCGGCATGCCTCGGGCGTGAACGCGGGCGGTGTGCGCACCTTGTCGCGGCATCTGGCCGAAGTGCCGCTGGCGCTGGCCTCGCGTGAACTTTGGTATCGCATCGGCGAGCTGGTGGATGACGACTGCGGTTTCGAGCAGCACGGCCAGGTGCGCGTGGCCGAGAACGCCGCCGACGTGGCAACGCTGCAAACGCGCTTGCGCACGATGACCGATCACGGCTACACGCACGAACAATGGATCAGCGCCGACGACCTGCGAGACATGATCCCGATGATTGCGCCCAGCATCCAGGGCGGCCTGATCGCGCGTGAAGATGCGGCGGCTGACCCCTACCGCACGACGCTGGCGTTTCGCAGCAAGGCGGCAAGCTTGGGCGCGCGCTTTCTGGAAGGGGTGCGCGTGGACCGTGTGGCGCACGTCGACGGTCAATGGCGCGTGGACACCGATGCGGGCACGTACACCGCGCCGCAAGTGCTGAACTGCGCGGGCGCCTGGGCCGACCGCATCGCGGCGCAATGGGGCGAACCCGTGCCGCTGCTTGCCATCAGCCCGATGATGCTGGTGACCTTGCGCATGGACCATTTCCTGGATCCGGTCGTGCTGGGCACGGGGCGCGCGCTATCGTTCAAGCAGCGCACGAACGGAACGGTGCTGATCGGCGGCGGGCGGCGCGCCTGGGTGGATCGCGACGCGGAATGGACCGAGCTGGACTTTCGTTCCCTGGCCGAAGGCGCGCGCACGGTCTGCGACCTGTTTCCGCACATGCGTGAAGCCATCGTGAACCGGGGTTGGGCAGGCATCGAAGCGGCGATGCCGGACGAGATCCCGGTCATAGGTCGCAGCAGCCGCCACGAGACCGCCTTCCATGCCTTCGGCTTTTCGGCTCATGGCTTTGAATTGGGCCCGATCGTGGGCCGCATCATGGCCGACCTGATCACTACCGGCACAACGGGCATGCCGATCGAGCCATTCCGGATCGAACGTTTTTCGGACGCCACGATGGCGCCCACCCCATCAGAAAAGGAGCAAGACGTATGAACAACGATATCGTGCGCAAAGACACCAACCAGCGCCTGAGCCGCATCGTGATCCATGGCGATACGGTCTACGTGGCCGGCGTGACCTCTACGGCCGAAGGCGGCATCGTGCCGCAGACGCGCGATGCGCTGGCGAAAATAGACGGCTATCTGGCGCAGGCCGGCACCGATAAATCGCGGCTGTTGTCGGTGCAGATCTGGTTGAAGGATATCGACCGCGACTTCGCCGGCATGAACAGCGTGTGGGCGGAATGGGCGCTGCCCGAGGCGATGCCCACCCGCGCCACCTGCGAGGCCAAGCTGGCCGCGCCGGAGCTGCTGGTGGAGATCATCGTTACGGCCGCCAAGCGGCCGGGTTACGTCAGCGGGCCGGTGTCTGAAAGCTGATCTGGCTGGGGCGGCCCGGCAGATTCAGCGTGGCGGTGGCAGGCGGCGTGGTCGCAATGACCTGGCCGGCGCGCAGCACCATCAGACGGGTTGCGCGCAGGCGTAGCGCCTCGACCGGGTCGCGCGCCTGCAGCAGCACCAGGTCGGCACGCTTGCCGACCGCGATGCCCGTGTCGTCCAGCCCCAGGATCTTGGCGGGCGTGGTCGTCACGGCTTCAAAACAGGCGCGCATGGCGTCCTGGCCCGTCATCTGGGCCACATGCAGGCCCATGTGCGCCACTTCCAGCATGTCGCCCGAACCCAGGCTGTACCAAGGGTCCATCACGCAGTCATGGCCGAAAGCCACCGGCACGCCGGCCGCCAGCAATTCCGGCACGCGCGTCATGCCACGGCGCTTGGGATAGGTATCGTGGCGGCCTTGCAGCGTGATGTTGATCAGCGGGTTGGCAATGGCAGCCACGCCCGCTTCGCGGATCAGCGGGATCAGCTTGGACACGTAGTAGTTGTCCATCGAATGCATGGACGTCAGGTGCGAACCGGTCACGCGGCCATGCAGGCCCAGGCGCTGCGTGTGATACGCCAGCGTTTCAATGTGGCGCGACAGCGGGTCGTCGCTTTCGTCGCAGTGCATGTCCACGCGCAGGCCGCGTTCGGCGGCCAGTTCGCACAGGATGCGTACGGACTCGGCGCCGTCCTGCATGGTGCGTTCAAAGTGCGGAATGCCGCCCACCACGTCCACGCCCATGTCGAGCGCGCGCTTCAGGTTGTCCAGCGCGCCGGGTGCGCGCAGCACGCCGTCTTGCGGGAAGGCGACCAGTTGCAGGTCCAGGTACGGTTTGACCTTCTCGCGCACGTGCAGCAGCGCTTCGGTGGCCAAGAGGCGCGGGTCACAGACGTCCACGTGCGAGCGAATGGCCAACAGGCCGCGCGCCACCGCCCAGTCGCAATACGCCAGCGCGCGTTCCACCAGCGCTTCCTGCGTCAATAGCGGCTTCAGTTCGCCCCACAGCGCGATGCCTTCCAGCAGCGTGCCGGACTGGTTCACGCGCGGCAGCCCGAACGACAGCGTGGAGTCCATATGAAAGTGCGCGTCGACAAAAGGCGACGACACCAACTGGCCGGCCGCATCGATGGTCTGTCCAGCGTCAGCCTTCAACGCCGGTTCCACCGCCGTAATACGCCCCTGCGCCACGCCGATGTCGATATTCGTGCGGCCATCGGGCAGCGTGCAGTTCTTGATGATGAGATCGAGCATGTTCAGGTCCTAGCGGAAATTCTCAATAGTTATAACGCTGCAATGGTCACCGGCCCCGCCAGGTCGCACGGAGCCGGCTCCGCCGGTCCGTCGCGACGCCCCCTTGAGGGGGAAGCGCGTAGCGCTTCGGGGGTGGGATCCACCCTTTTAGCGTTCGCCTTTGCGATAGGGTTTCATCAAAGCCTGCGGGTAGGCGGCGCGGCGCGCCATCACTACCAGGGCCAGGATGGACAGGATGTAGGGCAGCATCAAATACACCTGATACGGTAGCTCAGGCAATCCGGGCAAGGCCGCGCCGCCTTGTTGCAGGCGCAGTTGCAGTGCATCGAAGAAAGCAAAGATCAGCGCGCCCAGCAAGGCCTTGCCCGGGCGCCAGGACGCAAACACGACTAGCGCCACGCAGACCCAGCCACGGCCATTGACCATGTTGAAAAAGAAGGCGTTGAATGCGGCCAGCGTCAGGAAGCTGCCGGCAACTCCCATCAGCGCCGACCCCGCCACGATGGCGCCCATGCGCAGCCGCGTGACCGACAGGCCCTGCCCTTCGGCGGCGGCGGGGTTTTCGCCCACCATGCGGATCGCCAGACCAACCGGCGTGCGGTTCAGCACCCAGGCCAGAATCGGCACGGCGGCTAGCGCGATCAGCGTCATGGGCGTTTGCCCGGCCAGCACGGGGCCGATCAACGGTATGCCATCCAGGAATTTCATTTCGGCAAACGGCGTGATCGTGGGCGGTGTGTTCACACTGGGAAACGTCACGCGGTACGCAAAGTAAGACAGGCTGGTCGCCAGCAAGGTCACCCCCAGCCCCGACACGTGTTGCGATAGCCCCAACGGCACCGTCAGCACCGCGTGCAACAGGCCGAACACAGCCCCGGCAAAGGCCGCCGCCAGCACGCCCACATACAGCGGCGCGCCCAGGTACACGACCAGCCAGCCGGTAAAGGCGCCCGCGGCCATGATGCCTTCGATGCCCAGGTTCAGCACGCCGGCGCGTTCGCACAGCAGCACGCCCAGCGTACCCAGAATCAGCGGCGTGGCCAGGCGCAGCACGGCCACCCAGAAGGCCGAGGTGCTTAGTAGATCCATCCATTCCATGGCGTGCTCCTCAAGCCTGGTTGCGGCGCAGGCGGTACTGCGCGAATAGCGTCGCGACCAGCATGGCAAGCAACGAAGTGGCGACGATGACGTCGGCGATGTAGTTCGGCACGGCAATGGCGCGGCTCATGCTGTCGGCGCCCACCAGCATGCCGGCCACGAAGATGCTGGCCAGGATCACGCCCAGCGGATGCAGGCCGGCCAGCATGGCGACGACGACGCCGGTGTAGCCGTAGCCCGGCGACATATCCAGCGTGACGTAGCCGGTGCGGCCCGCCACTTCAATGGCGCCCGCCAGGCCCGCCAGCGCGCCGGACAACATCGCGGTGCCCAGCATCACGCGGTTGACGGGCAGGCCCAGAAAGCGCGACGCGTGCGCGTTGGCGCCCACGGCCCGCATCTGGAAGCCGAACACGGTATAGCGGTTCAGCAGCCACAAGCCCAGCGCCAGCCCCGCCGCCCACAACAGCCCGGTATGCGCGCGCGTGCGTTCGATCAGCTTGCCCAGTTCCAGGTCACCGTTCAGCGCCACGGATTGCGGCCAGCCCATCGCCATCGGGTCTTTCATGGGGCCGTCCAGCATCATGGACACGAACAGCAGCACGATGAAGTTGCCCAGCAAGGTGGTCACCACTTCATCCACGCCGAGCCGGGTTTTCAGCAGCGCGGGAATCAGCAGCAACAAGGCGCCGGCCAAGGCCGCCGCCAACATCATGCCGCCGAACAGCACGGGCACCGGCAGATCGAAACCCGTGCCGTCATGCAGCCCGCCGATGGCCACCGCCGCCAGCGCGCCCAGATACAACTGCCCTTCGGCGCCGATGTTGTAGAAGCGCGCGCGAAACGCCACGGCACAGGCCAGGCCCGTCAACATCAGCGGGGTGGCGCGGGTCAGCGTTTCAGACAAGGCGAAGCGCGAGCCGAACGCGCCTTCGAACAGCAGCGCGTAGGTGCGGCCCACGGGCGCACCGGCCCACGCCACCAGCAAGGTGCAGATCGCCAGGGTGAAGAGGATGGCCGCGATGGGGGCCAAGGCCAGCGCCATGCGGCTGGGCTCGAGGCGGCGTTCCAGGATCAGTTTCATGCGAAGAATGCTCAATAGAAAAGGAAGCGGCGCAAGGCGGCGTGAACCGTCACGCGCGGGTTCCCGTCATGGCCAGGCCGACAGTGGCGGGTGTCCATTCAGCCACCGGCTTGATGGCGACGAGCTTGCCGCCGCACAGCACGGCGATGCGGTCGGCCAGGGCGAAGATTTCTTCCAGGTCTTCGGACACCAGCAGCACGCCGGCGCCGCGCGCGCGGGCGGCCAGCAACTGCTCGCGCACATAGGCCACCGCGCCGATGTCCAGGCCCCAGGTGGGCTGGTCGGCCACGATGAAGCGCGGTTCGCGCGCCAGCGTGCGTCCCAGGATCAGCTTCTGCATATTGCCGCCTGACAGGCTGCGCGTACGCACATCCAGCGACGCCGCGCGCACGTCGAACTGCTTGGCCAGCGACGCGGCGTAGGCCCGGCCCGCGCGCGCGCGGATCAAACCGTAGTGTGCGAAGCGCTTGTCCTTCAGGTCTTCGACGATGGCGTTTTCCCATAGCGGGCTGTCGCCGATCATGCCTTCGCCGTGGCGGTCTTCGGGGATGCGGCCCACACGGGCAGCGGTCCAGCCGGCGGGCGAGGTGGGCGCGGGGGCGTGTTCCGCGCCCAGCCGGATCGTGCCGTCGGACGGTTGCGCCAAGCCGGTCAAGACCGACACCAGCGCCTGCTGGCCGTTGCCGGCCACGCCCGCGATCGCCACGATTTCATGTTTGTGAACGGTCAGGTCCAGGCTGTCCAGGCGCGGCGCGCCAGCGCGGTTGTCGCGCACGGTGACTTGCGACAACGTCACCACGGGCGCTGCCTGTTCGGCGGCGGCCACCGCTTCGGCGCGCGGCATGACCACCTTGCGCCCGACCATCAGTTCCGCCAGTTCGGCGGGGCTGGTGGCGGCGGTGTCGCGTTCGGCCACCAGCTTGCCCTGGCGCAGCACCGCCACGCGGCGCGACACGGCCATCACTTCGTCCAGCTTGTGCGAAATGAAGATGACAGCCAGGCCGTCGTCGACAAAGCCGCGCAGCGTGGCGAACAGGTCCTGCACTTCCTGCGGCGTCAGCACCGCGGTGGGTTCGTCCAGGATCAGCACGCGCGCGCCGCGATACAGCGCCTTCAGGATTTCAACGCGCTGCTTTTCACCGACCGACAAGCCGCCCACGCGCGCATCCGGGTCCACACCCAGGCCAAAGCGTTGGCCCAGTTCAACCAGGCGTTTGCGTGCCTTGCCACGGCCGGACGCCAGCTTCCACAGCGATTCCGTGCCGACCATGATGTTGTCCAGCACGGTCAGGTTGTCGGCCAGGGTGAAGTGCTGATGCACCATGCCCACGCCCGCCGCCAGCGCGGCGTCGGGCCGGCCGGGCGGCAAGGGCTTGCCGAATACATCGATGCTGCCGGCGTCGGCCAGATAGTGGCCGAACAGAATCGACACCAGCGTCGATTTGCCGGCGCCGTTCTCGCCCAGCAAGGCCAAGACCTCGCCCTGCCGCAGCGTCAGCGAGATATCGTCGTTGGCCGTCAGGCTGCCGAAGCGTTTGGTGATCCCCGTCAGTTGCAGGGCGAGAGGCGCTTGGTTCATCGTGCCGAGGACTTGGGTTCTTTGTCGTTGACCTTGACGGTGAAGCTGCCGTCCAGAATGGCTTTCTGCTTGGCTTCAACCTTGGCGACGAGGTCCGCGGGAATCTTCTTTTCAAAGGTGCCCAGCGGCGCCAGCGACGAGCCCTTGTACTTCATCAGCGAGTACTGGCCGTAGTCGTCGGCCTTGAACGTGCCGGCCTTGATCTGCTTGAGCGCCTCGTTGATGGTGGGCTCCATGCTCCACAGGGCCGATGCCACCACGGTTTCCGGGTACTGCGGCTGCGTGTCGATCACGTTGCCGATGGCCAGCTTGCCGCGTTCCTTGGCGGCGTCCGACACGCCGAAGCGCTCGGCGTACAGCACGTCCGCACCCTTGTCGATCATGGCAAAGGCGGCTTCCTTGGCCTTCGGGGGATCAAACCACGAACCAATGAAGGTCACCGTGAATTCGGCCTTCGGGTTCACTTCCTTGGCGCCTTCGATGAAGGCGTGCATCAGGCGGTTCACTTCCGGGATGGGGTAGCCGCCAACCAGGCCGATCTTGCCGCTTTGGCTCATGCCGCCGGCGATCATGCCGGTCAGGTAGGCGGGTTCCTGGATGTAGTTGTCGAACACCGAGAAGTTGGGCTGCTGCGGCTTGCCCGAGGACCCCATCAGGAAGGCGGTTTGCGGATAGTCCTTGGCCACCTTGCGGGCGGCGGATTCCACCGCGAAGGCTTCGCCCACCACCAGCTTGTTGCCTTGCTCGGCGTACTGGCGCATGACGCGCTCGTAGTCGGCGTTGGTGACGTTTTCCGAGAACGTGTAGTCGATCTCGCCACGGTCGCGCGCGGCCGTCAGCGCCTTGTGGATGCGCGACACCCATTGCTGCTCGACCGGCACCGTATAGATGGCGGCAACCTTGGTCTTGGCGGGAGCCTGGGCTTGGGCTTGCACTGCGCCCGAGAACAGCAGCGCGCCGGTGGCGGCGGCCGCGGCCAGCTTGAGCAGCCCACGGCGGGCAATGCCGCCAGCGGACGGGGTGGACAGGGATTTCATGCGGATGACTCCTTCGCGGGGGATGGAAACGTGATGGGATGGCAGCGATGCGGCGGCAGGATCGGCATCGCGGCCCATCCTGGCGAAGCAAGTTGTATGCCATGCGGCATTCCTCGCGACAAGTCGGGGAAACCTGATGGACGGGCAGGATTATAGGCACCCTGGCTGGGATCCGTGGCACCAGTTTGGTGCCCGTCGTTCCATGCAATGGACACGTGTTGGCAAAACGCGGGGTTCCCCTGTCAGCCACGCGGGCAAGCCGCTGGGCAGGGGGCCACGCCATTAAAATCGTCGCTTCGGTCGCGCGCGGCGCGGCGTGCTGGAAGATTCATGCAAGACATTCAATTGCTGCTCGAGCAATACGGCGGGTGGCTGGTGTTCGCCAACGTCCTGGTCGAACAAGCGGGCTTGCCCGTGCCCGCCTACCCCATGCTGATCGCCGCGGGCGCGTTGGGCGGTGCGGCCGGTTGGCTGACGCCCTGGCTGGCCGCTACCGTGGCCTGCCTGTTGGCCGACACGCTTTGGTATGTGGCGGGCCGGCGCTATGGCGCGCGGTTGCTGGGCGTGGTGTGCAAGATGTCCTTGTCGCAGGACTCCTGCATCCGCCAGACGCAGCGCCTGTATTTGCGCATCGGCGTGCGGGCCTTGCTGGTCTGCAAGTTCCTGCCCGGCGCGGGCGCGCTGTCGACCGTCATGGCGGGCCTGACCGGCACGGCCTATCGTCGCTTCCTGCTTTATGACCTTGTTGGGGCCATGCTCTGGGCGGGCTCCGGCTTGCTGCTGGGCGGGCTGTTCCACAGCGTGATCAACGATGTGCTCGACGTGCTGGGCACCTACGGCCCGATGGGCCTGGGCGTGCTGGCGGCGGTGCTGGGGTTGTACATCCTGGCGCGTTTTCTACGCCGTCGGATTCTGCTGCGCAGCCTGCGCGTCATCCCCCGCGTGTCCGTCGACGAGCTCATGCAATGGCGCCAGGACGGCCGCAACACGTTGGTCTTCGACGTGCGGCCCGACGCGCAGCGCGACGCCGCGCGCATACCCGGCGCCATCGCCGTGGACCTGAAGGCGCCCCTGCCCACGCTGGACCCGCAAGCGCTGGAGTCCGACATCGTGGTCTATTGCGCCTGCCCCAACGAGGTCTCGGCCGCGCTGCTGGCTTCGCGCCTGCGCGCGGCGGGGTATCCGAAGACGTGGGCGTTGCGGGGCGGCTTTGAAGCGTGGATGGAACGCAATCACGAGGCGTGAGCCGCCGGGCTTGGAAGGCACTGCTATCGACGCGCGCGCCTGGCGGACGCCTGGCCCCTGACACGCGGAATCGTACAGATCCTATAGACGCCCCCTGCGCCCCTTGCGCAAGATCTTGGCTTCGGTTGAGTTCTGGGGAGCACCGCGCCATCACGCATGGACGACTTCCCGTTTCCCCCGTCGCAAGGAGGTCTTCCATGGCAGCCCCCGCTGTCGGCGCGCTTATCTGGGGATATCGCGCCTATCGTGCTTATGCGGCGTACGAAACCGCGCAAACCGCCATCGAGACGGCCGAGACGCTGGCGCAGATCAGCCAGCGCAGAAGGGACGTCGAGACCATCCTGAAGGATGTCATTGGCGGCATGAAAGAAGAAATCGACATCAAGAGCTCGACGTTCGTGCTCACTGGCGGCAACGCCACGGTGTCGCGCGGCCGCCGCGAAAATGTGACGTACCAGCAGTACATCGAACGCAAGATTCCATTCCGGCCCGTCATCAGCAGGGTGTGCCAATGGGCGTTGAAGTCACCGCTGGTCGTGCCCAGGCGGATACGCAAGAAAATCCCCGGCGAGGTCATCGAAACCACGATCGATATTGCGCTGAAGCAGACCACGGCATCGCTGGTATTTGAAGCGGTGGATGACTTGCTGTCGTGGCAGAGTCCCTTGAAGGCGGAACCGAACTACAACGCAACGACGCGCGCGGCGATGCTGGGCGAGCCCGCGACGAAACCCATGCGTATCAGTGAGGTTTTTCCCTTCTGGCCAAGGCCGAAGGGTAGTCTGGCGCCGGATCTAGTGATCGTGGAATACCGGCAGCAGCCGTTTGAAGTTAGCAACGTGTTCGCGGCGGTGGAGATCAAGTTTCCGAATGATTGGGTGAAAGGGAAGCAGATGAACGACTACCTAAAGCTGATGGGCCGCGATTCAAAAAAAGTCGCGCTGTTGCGCGTTCCAGAAGATTGCACAGGTTACCGGCCTGAAAGCGCGGCCCATGTCGATCAGCCAAGAAGGAAAGGGCGATGAGTACAAGCCATCCTTTGATTAACGATGACGACCTGTCGGGCATGATCGCGGACCTGAAGAAATGGCCACACACCGCGATTGATAATGGCACGTTCGAGCTGTCTACAACGCTGTTCTCCACGTTCTACTTCACCTACGAGCCAGCAAATTATCTTCAAACAACGCTTGCGATGATCGATGTGCAAGAGGCATTTGAGAAGTTGCTTAGCCACCCATTCACCATCGCTACACATCCGGATTCGGAACGTCCGCATCCCTACGGGTCAAAGCGGCTTGGTGATCTAAGGGAATGGGCGAGGCGAACGCCTCTGGAAAAGGCCTTCGTCGTGAAGTTCACTGACGAAAAGAACCCTCAAAGTTCGCCAACGCATTCCGCCTACTTGTGGCGAACCTCCCACTGGAGCGATTCGGACGAAGACTACTCGTCAATCCAGTTCTACTACCGCTGGCAATGGTGGCTGGATAACAAAGATGCCTGGCGCCGATTCGTGCTCGATACGATCGGACGCCTGAAGCCCGCGCAAGTCTATAGCGGATTCTCGATGGGCAACCCGCTGGAATTCGGCATGCGCGCCGAAGCGGCGGTGTGGGACCGTGCGCTGACCCCGCACTTCTATGGCCTGGATACCGATTACCCGTTCGGCATGTCACTCACGCCGCAACTGCCTTCAGGCATCCGCCCGCCCACCTGGGGCTTCTTCCTGTCCGACATCTGGCGTGAAAAGCTCTCCCTATCCTGCGACGACGTCGCCACGCAGCTTGCCGACCCGCGCATTCGCGTCGACACCTTGAGTTGCGGGCAATGGATAGAACTCGGCCCTCAGCCCGAGCTCTACCCCGTCGAAGACGGCGTGCCCGAACTTCCCGTGTTGCTGAACCGCGTGCTGCGTCGCATCCGTCATCCGCAACTGGACCTGATCGGATTCGGCGAATGGGATGGCGATCCCAACGAACGCTTCGACCGCCGCGATACGCAGCGTTGGCTGGGCCGGTTCGATGACGACAGCGATTGGCCCACACCTGAAATCCGTGGCCGTGTGCCTGGCGCGCCGGGGGCCCCGGCGGTCGAACCCACGCCGACCCACGTCGTTGTGGGCGAAGCGATTCCGTCGGAAGGCTATTGGTACACCCTGGCGAAAACCCATTCACGCCGCTACTTCAAGGCGGGCGAGCTGGCGCCGCCGATATCGCAAGACACGTCGCGCGGGCGTGTCATCTGGCAGCGCGACGTAGACCAGCACGCGCCGGAGCCCGAGCCGGCGCGTCGCGCCGAGACCGGCCAGCTTGCGCCCCGCGCCGGCCAGTGGCGGGCCGATGAGAAGGGCGAAATCCTCTGCGTCGTGTCCAAGCACGAACCCTTGCCGGCGTATCGCGGAGAATCGGTAACGTGGCACTGGATGCACGACGCCGTGGTGGCCCCCGCGAGCGCCGTGCGTGTGCGATCTGGCGCGCCCTGCCCTTACCCCGGAACGTGGACGTGCGAAGAGTTTCCCACGGGTCCCCAGACCTTCATGCATCAAGTGATCTTGCCGCAAGTCAACGGCCAGGACGTGACCTGGGTGTTGGTAAGGTTCTTGAAATAGCAGCAGGCCACTGGCGACCCTCAGCCGTGACGCCGGGTTCGGCGTGGCCTGGCCTGGCCTGGCCTGGCCGCCCGCTGGACTGCCCCTCTGGGCCAAGCTGGGCGATGTTCCACGCCAAGCGCATAATTCCATATCAGCCCGCAAAACAGGCGGGCGGCTACAGGAGAGACGAATGCGGTTGTTGTTCTTGGGTGCTGGCGGCACCGGTGGATATTTTGGCGGACGCGCGGCGCAGGCTGGCGCGGATGTGACCTTTCTGGTGCGCGAGCCGCGCGCGGCGCGTCTGCGTGATCAAGGGCTGCGCATCCAGAGTCCGCTGGGTGATGTCACGTTGCAGCCGAAGCTGGTCACGCAGCAGACCTTGCAGGGCGCGTATGACGTGGTCGTGCTGAGCTGCAAAGCGTATGACCTGGCCAGCGCCATCGACGCCATCCGCCCTGCTGTCGGACCGAATACGGCGGTGCTGCCCATCATGAATGGCGTGCTGCAATACGACGTGCTGGACCGCGAGTTCGAGCCGCATCGCGTGCTGGGTGGCCTGTGCCAAATCAACGCCACGCTGGGCCCCGAAGGTGAAGTGGTGCATTTGGGCAAGCACGCGAATATTGTCTTTGGCGAACGCGCCGGCCCGGCCCGCAGTGAACGTTGCGTGGCGTTGGAGCAGGCGCTGGCCGGGGGCGAATACGTCAGCCGCCTAAGTGAAGACATCCATCAGGACATGTGGGAAAAGTACGTCATGCTGACCACGCTGGCGGCCGCCACGTGTCTGATGCGCGGCTCGATCGGCCAGATCGCGTCCACCGATGACGGTATCGATATCCTGAAAAGCCTGTTGCAGGAATCGCAGTCCGTGGCGGCAGCGTCCGGCCATGCCGTGCGCCCTGAAGCCGATGCGTTTGTGCAGAACCTGATCAGCGACCGCACGCAGCCCATGACGGCCTCCATGTTCCGCGATCTGCGCCAAGGCCTGCCGGTCGAGGCCGATCACATCGTGGGCGACATGGTCAACCGTGCCCGTACGCTGGGCGTGGATGCGACGTATCTGCGCGTGGCCTATTCGCACTTGCAGGTTTATCAAGCGCAGCGCGCGGCGGCTTGAGTTGCTGCCTGGGGCGGCGGCCTTGAGACATCGTGGCATTGATTTATTGATGCATGGATTGCAAAAAACTCGTCTGATTTATTGGGTTTTTTGTTCGGATTTGACCGAATAGTATGGATTGCCTTTCGGGGCGGCGCAGGGCAAAGGCGCGTGGTGCGCCGCCAGCCGCCCCGGTTTCCCTCTTAAGGAGCAAGACCATGAAAATCGCATTGATCGGCATTTCGGGCCGCGTAGGCTCGCGAGTGGCGGATGAGCTGCTCAAGCGCGGCCACCAGGTGACCGGCATCGCCCGCAATCCGGCCGACGTCAACAGCCAGCCCGGCTTGACCGTGCAACAGGGCGACGCCACCGACCCCGAAACCCTGACCCCCCTGCTGACCGGCCACGACGCGGTGGTCAGCGCCACGCGCTTTGTGTCCACCGACGCCAAGCCGCTGCTGGCTGCCGTGAAGAACGCGGGCGTGCCGCGCCTGCTGGTGGTGGGCGGCGCGGGCAGCCTGCAAGTGGCGCCCGGCATGCTGCTGATCGACACCCCCGAATTCCCGGACGCGTACAAGCCCGAGGCGCGCGCGGGCGTCGTCTTCCTGGACACGCTGCGCCAGGAAAAGGTGCTGAACTGGACCTTCCTGTCGCCATCGGCCATGTTCGAACCCGGCGAGCGTACCGGGGCATTCCGGGTCGGCGATGACACCCTCTTGGCCGACGAGGATGGCAAAAGCTGGATCTCGATGGAAGACTACGCGATTGCGCTGGTCGATGAAATCGAGTCCCCTAAACACTCCCGACGCCGCTTCACGGTCGGGTATTGAAGTCGGCGCCCTGAAGCCAGCAACCCTACCCCGCGACCCCATGTCCCCTATCGAACCCGTCGAACTGCCTCGCTCTTATCTGCTTCTGAACCATGGGCCCTCGGTGCTTGTCACCAGTGCCCATGGCGCGGCGCGCAACGTCATGGCCGCGGCCTGGGCGATGCCCCTGGACTTCAACCCGGCCAAGATGCTGGTGGTGGTGGACAAGAACACCTACACGCGCGAATTGATCGAGGCGTCCGGCGAGTTCGCGCTGTGTATTCCTTCGCGCGCGCAGGCGGCCGCCACGCTGAAAGTGGGTTCGGAAACGGGCCGGGATGTGGACAAGTTCAAGGCTTGCGGCTTGAACACGTTTGCGGCCAGCAAGATCGGCGCGCCATTGGTCAGCGACTGCCTGGGCTGGTTGGAATGCAAGGTGGTGCCCGAGCCGCACAATCAACAGGCTTATGATTTGTTCATTGGCGAAGTCGTCGCCGCCTGGGCCGCGCCGGATGTGTTTTCTCAAAACCGCTGGCACTTTCCCAAAGACGAGCGGCGTTCGATCCACTACCTGGCGGGCGGTTCGTTTTTTGCCACCGGCGAAGCCTTCAACGTTTCAGAATCGGAGTAGCCCTTATGCGCAGCGTGTATCTCGCGGGGTTCGACGTCTTCCTGCCCGATGCCGTGGCGCATGGCCAGCGCCTGAAGGCGCTATGCGCCACCTACGGGTTCGACGGCCTGTTCCCGTTGGACAACGCGGCACCCAAGGACTTGTCGGGGCCCGCGTTGGCGCAATGGATCTATCGAGAAAACGTCGCGTTGATCCGCCGCGCCGACATGGTGATGGCCAACCTGAATACCTTTCGTGGCGCCGAACCGGATTCAGGCACGGCCTTCGAGGTGGGCTACGCCATTGCCTGCGGCAAGCCGGTCTGGGGCTACACCAGCCAGGCCGGGTCGCTGATCGATCAGGTGGCGGTGGGGGCGGCGGTGGACGACGGCGCGTCGCGCATGGTGGATGCCGAGGGCTATACAGTGGAAGACTTCGGCCTGAACCTGAATTTGATGCTGACGTGCAGCGCGCGCATCGTCGTGGGTAAAGCGTCGGACTGCCTGGCCCTGATGGCCGCGGAGGCCAGCCGGTGAATCGCCTGCGCTAAGCAGGGATCCCCGGCGGCAAGCCTTTGCAGGCTGCTATTTCGCGGCCTTCTTGTGTGCCGCCTTCTTGTATGCCGCCCTCTTGCGCGCCGCCTTCTTGGCCGTAGGCGTACCCAGATATCCCATCACCGCGTCCACCACGGCTTGCTCAAGCTGCTCGGTGGAAAAGCCCACGGGCGGCTCCAACGCCGCCGCATGTACCAACGATTCCATGATGCGCAGCACCACATAGGTGGCCAGGTCGCGGTCTTGTTGCGCGATCTCGGCCCGATGCAGCTCCAGCAGATGCCGCATGCGGCGGTGGATGTCCTGGTCGGCCAAACTGTGCTCGCGCGGTGTGTCGAACAGCGGAAACTCGCGTTCAAGCACCCGGTGCAAGGCCGGTTCCAGCAGGTGAGCGTGCAGCATGGCCTGCACGATGGCGGCCACGCGTTCTTTCAAGGTGGCGGCGGGGTTGCTGTTCAGCACTTCATCAATGACATCCAGCATGTCGTTGTCGTGCCGCTGATGCAAGGCGGCGATCAGCGCATTCTTGTTCGGAAAATACTGGTACAGCGACCCGACGCTGACGCCAGCCGTTTCGGCGATCAGATTGGTGTTGGTGCCCGCGTAACCGTGCGTGGCCAGAATGTGAGCAGTGGCTTGCAGGATCGTGTCGACGGTGTGCTGGGATCTGAGCTGGCGCGGCGATTTTCGGGGCTGAGGGATAGCGGTCATGGATGCGTGGAAAGGCGAGTATCAAACCTGAGCAATGGCTCATAAAATTCAGGGCAGGCAATCTGATTGTTCACCCGCAAGCGCGGATTATGCCATCGACGAATTCTCCGCGATGGTTTCGGATTGCCACAACCCTATCAAGGATTTCTCATGTCGAACGTATCGACGGCTGGGGCCGCGCCCGCAGCCGGTGTACCCGTGCGCGCTGTTTTTGTGCAGTTGTCGCCATTGGTGGCGGTGGTGTTCATTGCATTTTTCATGGTCGGCCTGTCGATGCCGGTCTTGCCGCTTTATGTGACTGGCACGCTGATGATGAGTGCGCTGGTGGTGGGCGTGGTGGCCGGCCTGCAGTTTGCCGCCGCCCTGCTGTCGCGCGCCTATGCTGGCGCGCTAGCCGACCGCCAAGGCGCCAAGCGGGCGGTGGTGATCGGTTGCCTGCTGGGCGCGGCGGCGGGTGTGCTGTATGTGCTGGCCGACGCCTTGTCCGCGCGGCCACAAGCGGCGCTGACCGCGCTGTTGGCGGGCCGCGCGCTGATGGGATGCGCCGAAAGCCTGATCGTCACCGGTGCGTTGAGCTGGGGCGTGGGCCGCGTGGGGCCGCAGAACGCGGGCCGCGTCATGGCTTGGGTGGGCGTCGCCATTTACGCCGCCTATGCCTTGGGCGCACCTGCCGGCATGCGGCTGTACGCCTATTCAGGTTTCGCGGGCCTGGCGTGGGCAACGGTCGTGATTCCGCTGGCGGCCCTGGCGCTGGTGCTGCCGCAACGCGCCGCGCCTGCCGTGGGTGGGGTGCGCACGCCCTTCTATCGTGTGCTGGGCATGGTGCTGCTGCCCGGTCTGGGCCTGGCCCTGACCAGTGTGGGCTTTGGCGTGATCACCGCGTTTGTCAGCCTGCTGTTTGCGCAACGTGGCTGGGATGGCGCGGGATGGATGTTCAGCGCGTTCGGCGTGGGGTTCATTCTTGCCCGCGTCTTCTTCGCGGGTCTGCCTGACAAGCTGGGCGGCGCGCGCGTGGCGCTGGTGTGCGTGCTGATCGAGGCCGTGGGCCAGTGGCTGATCTGGACAAGCGTCACGCCGATGTGGGCGTATGCCGGCGCATGTCTGACTGGTGCGGGCTATTCGCTGGCATTCCCGGCGTTTGGCGTCGAGGCCGTGCGGCGCGTGCCGGCGGCAAGCCGTGGCGCGGCCATGGGGGCGTATGTGGCGTTTCTGGACGTGGCGCTGGGTATCAGCGGCCCGGTGGCGGGCGGGCTGGCCGGCGCGCAAGGCGTTGGCGCCGTGTATGCGATGGGCGGCGCATGCGCGCTGGCCGCGGTGTTCGTGGCCCTGGCGCTGCGGCGTCCGGCAGGGCAATAACCCATCGGGGCCGCAGCCCCGACGGGATGCGGTTCCCCTTAGACGGTGGCGGCCATTTCCAGGACTTCGTCGTCCACGGCTTCGGCGTTGCCGTCTTTCAGCTTCTGCAGGTGATCGGCCAGTTCGGCAATGGTCAGCGCGACCAGGCCGTGCTGGGCCGCGTAGCGCTCCAGCGAGGCGCCGCGCATCATGGTGCCGTCGGCGTTCATCAGTTCGCACAGCACGCCGGCGGGGCGCAGGCCGGCCAGCACGGCCAGGTCCACCGAGCCTTCGGTGTGGCCACGCCGCGTCAGCACGCCGCCGGGTTGCGCGCGCAGGGGGAACACGTGGCCGGGGCTGACGATGTCGTCGCTTTGGGCCGACGGCGAGATGGCGGCGCGGATGGTGGTGACGCGGTCAACCGCCGACACGCCGGTGCTGACGCCTTCGCGCGCTTCGATGGACACGGTGAACGCGGTGGCGAAGCGGCTTTGGTTGCGCGTGACCATGGGCGGCAGTGCCAGCCGGTCCAGGGTTTCGCCGGGCAGGCACAGGCAGACGATGCCGCTGCCGTCGCGGATCAGCTGCGCCATGACGGGCACGGTGAGCTTGTCGGCGGCGACGATCAGGTCGGCTTCGTTTTCGCGGTCGAAATCGTCCATGAGGATGACCGGACGGCCCAGGCGCAGATGATGCAGCGCGCGCTGCAAGCGGGCGGCAAAGGGTTGTGAAGCCAGGCTGGGAAGGGACTGCGGGGTATTGAGGTTGGACATTGAAACGCTCTCGCAAAATGAAGTGGGCGAAAAACGTTTCAGGGCTAATCGACAGCCGAACGCAATACGACGTTCCAGGCGCATGGGCGCCCGGATGACGGGGTGTTGTGCCGGCACATCTTCTCTCATCCGGACTATGACCGTCGGCTCTGGCGTCTCACCAGATCTGCTGACCCCGATGTCCGTGAAGGACGCCGGGCGCTCGCGGGCTCGCCACATTGCATGGCATACCGCCGGTGGGGAATTACACCCCGCCCTGAAGACGTACTGCATGTCGTGTTAACGACATCGGCGATTGTACGCCTGTCCGCGCGGATGGCGGAACAGGCCGGGCGGGATGTGAACGCGGATTTTCAGGGGACGGATTTGTCGGCCCGGGCGGTCTTGGTCGTCGCCTTCCTGGTCGCCGTCTTCTTGGTGGGCGCCTTCGTCGCCGGCTGCGACACCTTATCGGTCACTGGCTCCGACGCCTTCTCAGCCGCTGCTTTCTTAGCTGCCTCCGGCGCTTTCTTCGCCGCCTTCTTTTTCGGCAGCGCCAGCATCGTGCCCCGGCACGGCGGCGTGCCGCACAGGCAGCGGTAGCCTTCCTTCAGCGCCTTGGTGATGCGGCCATCCAGGACCAGGCCGTAGTCATACGACAGCTCGGTGCCGCGGGCGATGTCCTGCAAGGCGACGATGTACACGCGCTTGCCGTGCTTGCCTTCCTGCGCCTCGCAGTTGGGCTCACAGGAGTGGTTGATCCAGCGGGCGTCATTGCCTTCGTCGCCGCCGTCGATCACGCGGCCGGAGCTGAGCGCGAAGAAGAAGGTGTGGAAGGGGTCGTCGGGGTTGGTCGGGTGGCGCCGGTCGGCTTCCTTGGCGCTGATGCGCGCGCCGCCGTACTCAATGATGCGTGTGCCGGCGGGGATCTTGCGGGCGGCGAAGACGCCGTTGCCATGCAGCTTCGAGCGGCGAACAACATGCCAGGGCTTGATCGGGGTGGCTTCGGTGGTCATGTAGGCGTGGGCGGAGACGGGTGGGCACGTGAGAGGAAACAGAATTATATCGACGCGCCCGTGACAGGATCACAGGCGTATAGTTGGCGCCGCCTTGTCCTTGGTTGATTTCATCATGATCGTCCGTCCGCGTCCTTCCGCGCTGGCTCTGTTCTTTGTGATGCGCGGTTCCATCATCCCGCGCATCTTCGGCAAGATCCTTGTCATCACGCTGCTGTCGTGCGTGGTGGTGTGGATGTACCACCGGCTATGGTTCTCGCCCGCGCACCTGACGGCGGTGCCGTTTTCGCTGTTCGGCCTGGCGCTGTCGGTCTTCATGGGGTTTCGCAACAACGTCTGCTATGACCGCTGGTGGGAAGCCCGCAAGCAATGGGGCGACCTGATCGTGCAGGCGCGCAGCCTGGCGCGCGAAAGCGCGGTGCTGTTGGCCGCCAGCACGGGCAATCCCATTCAGGAACGGCTGGTGCGGCGCTGCATCGGCTTCGGCTACGGGCTGGCCGCCCGGCTGCGCGGTCAGGACATGGTGCAGGCCGTGCGCCCCTGGGTGCAACAAGACGAGCTGGACACGCTTGCCGGTTGCCGCAATGTGCCGGATGCGCTGCTCATGGCCATCAACCGCGACCTGGCCGGCTGTCTGCGGCGCGGCGAACTCAGCGACATTCTCTACCAGGCGCTGACCCAGCGGGTGGCGCAGTGCGCCGCCATCCAGGCTGCCTGCGAACGCATCAAGTTCACGCCCTGTCCGTTTGCCTATTCGCTGCTGCTGCATCGCACGGCATGGCTGTTCTGCCTGCTGCTGCCTTTCGGCCTGGTGGGCACGCTGGAATATCTGACGCCCGTGGCGGTCACCATCATCGCCTACACCTTCTTCGGGCTGGATGCCTTGGGTGACGAGCTGGAAGACCCGTTCGGCCTGGAAGAGAACGACCTGCCGCTGTCGGCCCTGGCGCGCGTGATCGAGATCGACCTGTTGGAAGGCCTGGGCGTGCGCCCGTTGCCGGACGCCGCGGTGCCTGAAGACTTCATCCTGCGCTGACGCCGGCTTAGCCCACTGGCCCGGTCAGCGGCAGCATGGTTTCTTTCAGGCGGCGCAGCACAAAGCACGACTTGCTGTGGCGTATGCCGGGGATACGGTAAAGCTGTTCGCGCAGCAGGCGTTCGTAGTCGCGGGTGTCGCGCACGGCGATGCGGATGTAATAGTCGTAGTCGCCCGACACCAGAAACGCTTCCAGCACCTCGGGTATGGCCGCCAGGGCGCGGCCGAACTCGTAGAGCGTTTCTTCGCTGTGGCTTTCCAGCGTGACGTGGACGATGACCGTGTCCATGAAGCCCAGGCTGGCCGGATCGATGTCCACGGTGTAGCCGCGGATGACCCCGGCGCCCTCCATGCGCTTGATGCGGTTCCAGCACGGGGTGGACGACAGCCCCACCGCCGCGCCGATTTCATTCAGGCTGGCGCGCGCGTTGTCTTGCAAGACCTTCAAAATGGCCAGATCGAATTTGTCCAGGTTCATTTTCTTTGATTCCTCAAAATCAGAGATGAATTTACTCTGGATGGCCCTGATTAGTAGAAAAGAAGATAAAAATTCTTCGCCGCTCCGAATAAGATAGATAGCATGAACGATCGCCTGCACCCCACCGCCACCGCCGCGCTTGCCGCCACTGAAACCCCCCCTGCAAACGGGGCCAAGATTCTGCTGGACACCTTGATTGCGAACGGGGTCGACACGGTCTTTGGTTACCCCGGCGGCGCGGTCCTGCCTCTGTACGACGCCCTGTATGCCGAGCCGCGCTTGCGCCACGTGCTGGTGCGCCACGAACAGGCCGCCGTGCATGCCGCCGAAGGCTATGCCCGCACCACGGGCCGCACGGGCGTGGTGTTCGTGACCTCGGGCCCCGGCATGGCCAACACCACATCGGGCCTGTTGGATGCGATGTGCGATTCGATTCCGGTGCTGTGCGTCAGCGGTCAGGTGGCCACGGCCGCCATCGGCACCGATGCATTTCAAGAGTGCGACGCCATCGGCATTTCGCGTTCCGTCACCAAGTGGAATACCCAGATCCGCGCCGTCGATGACGTGGCCAATGTGGTGGCGCGTGCATTTGAATTGACCCGCCAGGGCCGCCCTGGCCCGGTGTTGGTGGACTTTCCGAAAGACGTGCAACTGGCCGTGCCGCGCGACGCGGATGACGATGTGCCGGGTTTGCCGTCGCAGCAAAAGCTGGCCGCGCTGCGCGCGCGCCGGCAGTCCGGCAAGCTGGCGGCCAAGCTGCCGCAGTCGGCCGTGCGCCGCGCCGCCGCGCTGATCGCTCAGGCCAAGCGGCCCATCTTCTACGGCGGGGGCGGCCTGATCAATGCCGGCCCGGAAGCCTGCGAGGCCTTTACGGACCTGGTCCGCCACACCGGCGCGCCCTGCACCCTGACGCTGATGGGGCTGGGCGCCTTCCCCGCGTCCGACCCGCAGTTTGTCGGCATGCTGGGCATGCACGGCACGGTCGAGGCCAACCTGGCCATGCATAACTCAGATCTGGTGGTGTGCATTGGCGCCCGGTTCGATGACCGCATCACCGGCAAGCTGTCCGAGTTCTGCCCGCATGCGCGCAAGATCCATATCGACATCGACCCCGCTTCCATCAACAAGGTGGTGCGCGTGGACGTGGCGCTGGTGGGCGACTGCCTGCCGCTGGTGCGCGCGCTGCGCGCCGAAATGGGCGATGCGCCGTTGGACGCCGCGCGGCTGGCCCCCTGGTTCAAGCGTATTGATACGTGGCGCGCGCAGGACTGCCTGGGCTTCACGCCGGCCGCCGATGCGATCCTTCCGCAGCACCTGATGGCAAGCCTGAACGCCGCGCTGGCGGACCGCGATGCGATCGTCTCCACCGACGTGGGCCAGCATCAGATGTGGGCCGCGCAATACCTGCGTTTCGACAAGCCGAACCGTTGGCTGACGTCGGGTGGCGCGGGCACGATGGGCTACGGCGTGCCGGCCGCGATTGGCGCGCAGGTGGCGCATCCGGACAAGACGGTGGTGTGCGTCAGCGGCGATGCGTCGGTGTTGATGAACATTCAGGAACTGTCCACCGCCATGCAGCACGAAACGCCGGTGAAGGTCGTGTTGTGCAATAACGGCTACATGGGCATGGTGCGCCAGTGGCAAGAGCTGATCCATGGCGGGCGGTATAGCCACAGCTATAACGCGTCATTGCCGGATTTCGTGGCGCTGGCGCGCGCGTTCGGCTGGGGCGCGGCGCGCGTGGACGATCCGGCAAAGCTGGACGCGGCGCTGGCGGAATGTTTGGCGCACGATGGTCCTTACTTTCTGGACGTGGCGGTGACGGCGCAGGAAAACTGCTTTCCGATGATGCCCGCCGGGCACGGGCATCAGAAGATGATGCTGGCCGAAGGGGTTTGGTATCAGGACGAGACGACCTGATTTTTTGGCGGGAGTGATGGGTTCGCGCGATGGGCTTGACCGTGCGCGGCGAGATTTTTCCGGTCTAACTGTTCCACGATGCCCGCGTTCGCGCGCAACCCATCATCGCCACAAAAACGCCCATCACCTCAAAACTGAATCGACAACCCCCCGTCCACCACCAACACGTGCCCGTTCACATACGACGCCGCCGGTGACGCCAAAAACACCGCCGCCCCGGCGATTTCCTCGGGCTCACCCCACCGCCCCGTCGGATTGCGCTCCGCAATACGCGGACCGAAATTCGGGTCCGCCACCATGGCCGCGTTCGTCTCGGTGGCGAACGTACCCGGCGCGATCGCGTTGCTGGTGATGTGGTGGCCGCCGAACTCCGCCGCCAATGCCCGCACCATGCCCGTCAGACCCTGCTTGGCGGCGGGGTAAACGGCATCGCCGGCGCGTGCCAGCTCGCCCACCACTGACGTGATGGCGATCAGGCGGCCGCCGCCCTGGCGCATCATGCGCTCGGCGGCGAACTTCGCCAACAGCATGCCGGCCACCAGATCCGTATCGATCAAGTCGCGGATTTCGGCGGGGCTGGTGTCACGCAGCGTCTTGCGGTTGCGGGCGCCCACGTTGTTCACCAGCACGTCCAGCCGGCCATGTTCGTCGTCAATGCGCCCGAACGCGCGCTCCATGTCGGCATCGTCGCTGACATCGAAGGGCAAGGCATGTGCGTCCAAACCCGCGCTGGCCAGCTCGGCCACGGCGGCGTCCACGGACGCGCCGTTGCGGCCGTTGATCAAGACACGCGCGCCGCAACCCGCCAACGCGCGCGCAATGCAAAAGCCCAGCCCGCGCGCGGACCCGGTCACCAGCGCGACCTGTCCGGTCAAGTCGAAGTTACGCAGATATGGAAGTGTGCTCATCAATGATGCCCCGATTTTTTCATCGTCATTCCCTGAACTCCGGCGCCCAATGCAAGAGCCGCCGTTCCAGCCAGGTCACACAATAAACCAACACAATGCCCACGATGGACAGCAGCGTCACGGCCGCGAACATGTCGGTGGCGTTCAGCGTGGCCAGCGCGGTGATCATCAAATACCCCATGCCCGTGGTGGACCCCACGAATTCGGCCAGCACCACGCCGATCAGCGCGAAGCTGATGGCGTTGGGCAAGGCGGCAAACGTCCATGCAGCCGCGGTCGGGATGCGCACACGCCACAGGATCTGGCGCGGCGAGCCGCCCAGCGTGCGGCAGAAGTCGACCAGTTCGCGTTCCACGCTGCGCCCGCCCTTGTAGGTGTTGAAGAACACCAGGAAGAACACCACGAACCACGACGTCACCACCTTGGACGCCAGCCCCAGGCCGAAGAACATGGTGATGAGCGGCACGAAGGCGATGCGCGGCATGGAATTGAACGCCACGATGAAGGGGTTGAACACGTCAGCCAGAAAGCGGCTGCGGCTGAGTGTCATGCCGACGATGAAGCCGCTGCCCACGCCCACCACCAGCCCCACCATCGTGGCTTGCAAGGTCAGCCAAAGATGCGGCCAGACCGAGCGCGGGCCGGGCTGCATCCATTCCCAAAGCCGCACCGCCACGCGCGACGGCTGGCTGATGAAGAAGGGGTCGAACAGGGTGTTTTGCGTGAACCAGGGAATGCGTGTCAGCGTTTCCCACGAGCCCAGAATGACGGCAAGAATCAGCACTTGCCACAAGGTGATGCGGACGCGGCGCTTGACGCCGGCGCGGCGGTCCAGCCGCAGCTGGTCCTGCAGCGAATCGGAAGTTTCAGTTGAAATCATGGTGCGAATCGGATCAGGCGGCGGCACGGAACTGCTGGCCCAGCACGCTCCAGAGGCTTTGCACATGAGAGACGAACTGCGGCGTTTCGCGCAAGGTGAAGACGTCGCGCGGATGCGGGATGCGGATGCGCTCGTCCAGTAGCACGCGGCTGGGCGGGCCAGACAGCACCACCACGCGGTCAGACAGCAGGATGGCTTCGTCCAGATCATGCGTGACCATCACGATGGTCTGGCCCAGCTTGCGCCAGATCTCCATCAGTTCGCGATGCAGGTGCGTCTTGGTGTGCGTGTCCAGCGCGCCGAAGGGCTCGTCCAGCAGCAGGATGCGCGGCTCCACCGCCAGGCTCATCAAGAGCGCCACGCGCCGCCGCATGCCGCCCGATAGCTGATGCGGAAAGGCGTCGGCAAAGGCGCTCAGGTGGCCTAGTTCCAGCAGTTCGGCCACGCGGCGTTCGATCTTGTCGGCCGCCACGCCCTGGAACTTCAGCCCCAGCGCCACGTTCTTCTTCACGCTGAACCAAGGTAGCAGCGTGTCTTTCTGAAAGATGTAGCCCAGCGCGGGCGGCACCTGCCCGTCGACTACCCGGCCGTCTACTTGGATCGTGCCCGTAGTGGGACGCAGAAAGCCCGCGATCATGTTCAAGAGCGTGCTCTTGCCGCATCCCGAGGGGCCGACGATGGAAACGAACTCGCCCGCCTCGATCGTCAGGCTGACCTCGCCCACCGCGTGCGTCGTGCCCTGGCGGGTCTGGTACGCCTTGCCAACCTTGTCCAGCGTAATCATCAAAGGCCCCGCGCTTTGCGCACGAAGCTCATGTTCACGCACTTGGCGTAAGGCACGGTCTTGATCTCGTCGTTCGAGAACTGGCGGCCGTCGCCCATAATGGCCGTCATGCGGTTGTAGGCGTCTTCGGTGATGAGGTTGTCTTTCAGGAACACCGTGTCTTTGTAGACGCCCAGGGTCTTTTCGATGGCGGCGCGCGGAAAGGCGCTGAGGTAGTCGTCGTAGATCGCGTCGGTAACGCCCGCGGCGCTGTTGGCGGTGATGAAGTCTTGCGCCTTGACCATGGCGGTCACAAAGGCCTGCACCACTTCCGGCCGCTTCTGGATGGTGTCTTCCAGGGTTAGCGCGGCAATGCCCGGCACGTCGCCGCCCATGAATTCGTTCCATGAGGCCTCGGTGGTGGCGTCGAATATCGGCACGCCCCAGCCTTCCTGGCGGGCCTGTTCCATCATGGACATGGTGGCCATGCTGGCGGACACCGAACCCGTCTTCAGCGCGCCCAGCATCGTGGCCAGATCGCCCAGCGGACGGATGTCGACCTTGTCGGCCACGCCGGCCTTTTGCATCAGGTACAGCGCCATCAGCCAGGTGCTGGACTGCGGTTGCGTGGCGCCCACGCGCTTGCCGGCCAGGTCCTTCAGCGACTTGATCTTGCCGCTGTCGAAGTCTTCGCGGCGCACGATGATGTTGGCGTAGGTCAGCTTGCGGTCAAAGCCGAACACCAGCGTGGCGGCCTTGCCGGCGATGGTCAGCGCGGGGGCGGCCGTGGCGGCGGTGGCGCCGAACACGATCTGGCCGGCCGCCAGCAACTGGTTGGTGCGCGGGCCGCTTTGCGAATTCAGGTATTCAACGTCCAGCCCGCCTTCGCCGAAGTAGCCTTTTTTCAAGGCCACGTAGCCCGCCGCGAAGAAGGGGTCGATGCTGCCTTGCCCGTAGGCCACGCGGCCCAGCTTGGGCTGGGCGAAGGCGATGCGGCCATCAAGCAGGCTAACGCTGGCCAAGGCCCCGGCGGCGGTCAGGATGCGGCGGCGGGTGGTGAAGCGGGGGCTATGGGTCATGTCGTCCTCGGTTGAGTTTGGGTGTTGCTGTTTTGGGGTAGACGATAACGCAGGGGGTCGGGGGGCAACAATGGAAAACGCCCGGGGGGCCGGGCGTTTTTGGGGGCGGGTGTGATGGGTTACGCGCGTTCTGCGGTTGGGTTCTTCTTTCCGGGTTATCGCGCTTCACCCATCCTACGGGGTCTTTTTGGGGGCGGCTTTTTTGGCGGCGGTTTTCTTTACGGCGGCTTTTTTTACTGCCGTTTTCTTTACCGCGGCTTTCTTGGCCGGGGCCTTTTTCGCGGCCGTCTTTGTTGCCGTTTTGGCGGCGGTCTTGGACGGGGCGCGGCCGGGCTTTTCAGGGCGCGGTTCGAATTCGAAGCCGATCTTTCCGTCGGGCTGACGCACCAGGAAGGCCTTGAACTTGCGGTTGGTGCGGCTGGACACGAAGCCTTCAAGCAGGTCGGTGCGGCCGTTGCCCAGCAGCTTGCCCATCTGTTCGGCCGAGATCTCTTGCTGCAAGATGACCTTGCCCGAGCGGAAGTCGCAGGTCTTTTCGGGGCCGACCGACTTTTCGCACACGTAGCTCATGCCGTGCTCGAACACGCGCGACTGGCACTTGGGGCAGGCCCCCACCGGCGTATGGCCGGAAAAGTCCACCGCTTCGGTATCGTCTTCGTCGTTCTGGCCGAAGTCGAACTCCAGCTTGTATTCGTCGCTGATGCGCAGGATGGCGGCAAACGGACGGCCCATCTTGCTGATGAAGCCTTGCAGCGGACCGATCTCGCGCTTGGCCAGCAGCTCTTCCACTTCCGGCAGTTCGAACGTGCGGCCGCCCGGGTGCTTGCCGATTGAAAAGTCGCAGGCGGTGCAGGCGAAGCGGCGGTAGTTTTCCTTGACCACGGCGCCGCACTTGGGGCACGGCGTTTGCAAGGTGGCGTAGTCGCCCGGCACCGTGTCGCGCTCGTATTCCTTGGCGCGCTTGACGATCACTTGCGTCATCTGCGCGATTTCGCGCATGAAGGCCTCGCGGCCCAGGCCGCCCTGCTCGATCTGCTTGAGCTTGTGTTCCCACTCGCCCGTCAGTTCGGGCGAGGTCAGTTCGGTCACGTCCAGGCCCGACAGCAGCGTCATCAACTGGCGTGCCTTGGCGGTGGGCACCAGGTCGCGGCCTTCGCGGCGCAGGTAGACCTCGTTGAGCAGGCCTTCGATGATGGCGGCGCGCGTGGCCGGCGTACCCAGCCCGCGCTCGGACATGGCTTCGCGCAGTTCTTCGTCGTCCACCAGCTTGCCCGCGCCTTCCATGGCGGACAGCAAGGTGCCTTCGTTGAAGCGGGCGGGCGGCTTGGTCGACAGGCCCACGGCTTCCACGTCTTCCGTGCGCACGGTTTCGCCGTCGGCAACCGGCACCAGGTTGGCGTCTTCGCCCTGGGCTTCCTTGCCGTACACGGCCAGCCAGCCCGGGGTGACCAGCACCTTGCCGTCGGTGCGGAAGCGATGCCCCTGCACTTCGGTCAGGCGCGTGGTGACGCGGTATTCGGCGGCGGGGAAGAACACGGCCAGAAAGCGCTTGAGCACCAGGTCGTACAGCTTGGCCTCGGCTTCGCTCAGGTCGTGCGGGATCTGCAGCGTGGGGATGATGGCAAAGTGATCCGACACCTTCTTGTTGTCGAAGATGCGGCGGTTGGGCTTCACCCACTGCTGGCTGACGACGGTGTCCGCGTGGCGTGACAGGCCGCCCACGGCGTTCGAGCCGCCCTTGGCCAGCGCGCGCATCGTTTCCTGCACCGTGGTGATGTAGTCCTCGGGCAGGTAGCGCGAATCGGTACGCGGGTAGGTCAGCGCCTTGTGGCGTTCGTACAGGGTCTGGGCCAGCGCCAGCGTGGTCTTGGCCGAAAAGCCGAAACGGCCGTTGGCCTCGCGCTGCAACGACGTCAGGTCGTACAGGGCCGGCGACATCTGGGTCGACGGCTTGGATTCCTCGGTGACGTTACCCGGCTGGTCGCGGCAGGCGGCCACCACGCTTTGCGCGGCGGCGGCGGACCACAGGCGCGATTCGCGCTTTTCCGGGTCACGGTCGTCTTTCTTGAACTGCGGGTCGATCCAGCGGCCTTCGTACAGGCCGGCGGCGGCGATGAAGGTGGCGCGCACTTCCCAGTAGTCGCGCGGCACGAAGCGGCGGATGCGCTCTTCGCGCTCGGCCACGATGGCCAGCGTGGGCGTCTGCACACGGCCGACCGGCGTCTTGAAGAAGCCGCCGTCCTTGCTGTTGAAGGCGGTCATGGCGCGCGTGCCGTTGATGCCGACCAGCCAGTCGGCTTCAGCGCGCGAGCGGGCGGCCGCTTCCAGCGGTTTCAGCTGGGCGTCGTCGCGCAGGTTGGCGAAGGCTTCGCGGATGGCGGCCTGCGTCATCGATTGCAGCCAGAGGCGCTGAATCGGCTTTTTCACGCCCGCGTACTGAATGATGTAGCGGAAGATCAGTTCGCCTTCGCGTCCCGCGTCACAGGCGTTGATGATGGCGTCCACGTCCTTGCGCTTGGCCAGGCGGACCAGCAGCTTCAGGCGTTCCGCGGATTTCTTGTCGGTGGGGCCCAATTCGAATTCCGGCGGAATCACGGGCAGGTGCGTAAAGCTCCACTTTCCCTTGACCGGATCATTGGGCGCGACCAAGCTCAGCAAGTGGCCGATGCTGGACGCGAGTACGTAACGTTCGCTTTCAAAATAGTCGCCCTCGCGCGCAAAGCCTCCCAAGGCGCGTGATATATCAAGGGCCACCGAGGGCTTCTCGGCAATAATCAGCGTTTTATTCATGTGTATCCAGTGGCGGTAGTCCCGCCTTAGTAGCGCGGATAATAAGATCGGAGATTCGCCAGATGCAAGTCGGCACTGAAAGGCAAGCGGGATCCGAACTGCACGCTTGGCGTCAATTCTTGGCGCGAAGCACCCTGTGGCTAGGCGTTTTGCTGCTGGGCAGCGCTGCAATTTGCTGGGTCGCCGCCAACTGGCAGGACATGACAAAAGTGCAACGCTTTGCCGGCACGCAAGGCTTGCTGGCCATTGCGGCACTGGCCGCGGCCTGGGCCGGTTTGCGCCTTCGCGGCAAGCCTGGCGTGCGACGCAGCGTCCCTGGCGCGCTTCTGGCTTTGGCCGGCATCTTGCTGGGCGCCTTGCTCGCGTTATTGGGTCAAACTTACCAGACTGGCGCCGATACCTGGGAATTGTTCGCCTGGTGGGCGGTTCTGCTGCTGCCCTGGGCGCTGGCCTCGGCCAGCCAGGCGGTGTGGCTGTTGTGGGCGCTGGTGCTGAATATGGCCGTTGCCCTGTGGCTGGGTGAGCGCGTCTTCACCTGGTACGCCATCTACGACGGCACGGGTTTGCCCAACCTGATCATGGCGGCCCTGAACCTGACTTTGCTGCTGGGCTGGGAACTGGCGGCACGCCGTTGGCGCGCCAGCACCTTGATCGGCCCGCGCGTGCTGGCCGCCATCGCCATCAGCGCCCTGGTGCTGTCGCTGATGTTCGGCGACTTCATCCTGCGCGGGGTGGGGTCGCTGCACGGCATCGCCTGGCTGGCTGCCACGGTGGGGCTCGGCCTTTACTATCAGCGCGGCCGGCTGGACCTGGTCATTCTGGCCATGCTGGCCGCAGGTGTCATCTGCGTGTCGCTGCGCGTGGTGGGCGAATGGCTGCTGCGGCTGGAGCCCGGCGTTTGGGCCGCTCTGCCCCTGGCTGCCTTGCTGATGGCCGAAGCGGTGCTGGCGGCGCGCTGGCTGCGCAGGCTGGCGGCTGAACCGCAGGCGCCCGTGGCCGCCGCGGACGCGGAACCGGCCGCGGCCTCAGCGGGCAATGCCGTCGAGCCGGGTGATTCCGGCGCCGCCGTGGTGCAACTGGCGCCCGTTGCCACGCCGCATGCCGAACCCCCCTGGTACGTGCAATGCCTGCTGGGCCTGAGCGCCTGGCTGGCGACCTTGCTGCTGCTGGTGTTCGTGGCGTTCTCGGGCATTGTGACGTCGGACGAGGGGGCGCTGGTGGCCGGGCTGGTGCTGTGCGGCGCGGGCGTGGCGGTGCTGCGCAGCGACGCCGGGCCATTTTGGCGGCAATGCGGCACGGCAATGGCCTTCACCGGCCAGATCCTCATCATCTACGGCTTGTCCAGTTCCACGTCGTTCACCAGCGCCTGCTTCTTCGTGCTGTTGCTGGCGGCGGTGATCTACGCGCTGGGGCCAGACGTGATCCTGCGCTTTCTGTCGGGCCTGATGATCGCGGCGGCGGGCGCCGCCTTGATCTGGCGCGGCTTGTCGCCGGAGTTGATGCGTGACGATCTGCTGGACGCCTGGCTTTATTTCGACCCGGGTCGCGCTGGCTTTGTCTGGCTGCCCATTGCCGTGATCGGCGCCTGGGCCACCGCCGTCATCCTGACCTGGAGCCACCGCGTGGGCGGCAAGCGCGGCCACGCGCTGGAGCCATTGGCCTGGGCCTTTTTGCTGTCCGTGCAGGGCATGGTGTGGTTGGCCGGTGGCATTTCGGCTCTGCATCTGCCGGCCATGTGGACACTGAACCCGCAAGGCGCTTTCCTGGTCGTGGCGGGCGCGTTGCTGCCGGCGGCGGCTGCTCTGGCGGTGCTATGGCCGCGCCGCCATGTGCTGACGGCCGGGGTGACCTGGGGCGTGCCGATCGCCCTGCTGGTGCTGGCGCTGTTCTGGCTGCCCAGCCCGGGCGTGGGCTTCGCGCTGGCCTGGCTGTTGCTGGGTTTTGGGCTGAACCAATTGCGCCTGGTCATTTTCGGGGTCTTGAGCCTGCTGGCTTACCTGGGCGTCTATTACTACCAGCTGGATGTGCCCTTGCTGCAAAAGGCATTGTGGCTGGGCGGCGGCGCGCTGCTGCTGTTCGTGCTGCGTGGCCTGGTGTGGCTGGTGCCCAGGTTGATGCGCACGCAGGCGCCGCAACGGCGCGTGCCGCTGCCGCCGGTGTCGGCGCTGTTGCGCTGGCGCACGCTGGCCATCCTGGGCGGCCTGGCGCTGGTGCTGGTGGTGGCCAACGGCGGCATCTGGCAGCGCGAAAAGCTGCTGGCCACGGGCAAGGTGGTGATTCTGGAATTGGCGCCGGTCGACCCCCGGTCGTTGATGCAGGGCGACTACATGGCGCTGAACTTCGCGGCCAGCCGGGACATCACGCGTCTGCGGCTCAGCGCCGATCGCCCGGTGGACGACGACTCGGTTCTGGGTTTCGAGCCCGACGGCTATGTGATGTTGCAGGCCGATGCGCGTGGGGTCGCCACGCCGCTGCGCATCCAGCCCGACGCGCAGCCGCATGCCGAAGACGAAGTGCCGCTGCGCTATCGCGTCCGCGATCGTGGCGTGCGTATCGTCACCAATGCCTATTTCTTTCCCGAAGGCCAGGCCAAGCGCTATGAGGTCGCGCGTTACGGCGAACTGCGCGTGGCTGAAAACGGTGAAGCGCTGCTGGTGCGGATGCTGGGCGAGGACTTGCAGCCGCTGTAGCGAATCACCGGTTTGGCGCGGCGTGCCGTGCGAGGGCAGCAGCCAGGACAGCGGCTAGGGCAGCGACTGGGCCAGCGGAAAGCGCTGCGCCCACTGTGCGGTGGCGGTTCGAAGAAAGTCATCACGATCCGCCGCGGCGATGGGGCCGAACCCCAGGGCGCGCCAGGCGTCGGCCAAGGCGGCCATCGGCGTGCCGGTGTCGATGGCGGCGGCGCCATTCTGCTTGGACAGCTTCAAACCGCTGACGGTGTCCAGAATCAGGGGCACATGCAGATAGCGCAGCGGCGGTAAGCCCAGCAGGCGGCCCAGCACACGCTGGCGCGCCGTGGAACTGAGCAGGTCCGCGCCCCGCACCACGTCCGTGACGCCCTGCTCGGCGTCGTCCACCACCACCGCCAGTTGATACGCCCACAAGCCGTCCGCGCGCCGCAGGGCGAAGTCGCCGACGGCTGTTGCCACGTCCTGTTCCTGCGGACCCAGCCAGCGGTCTTTAAAGCGTTCGATGCCGTCGGGCACGCGCAGCCGCCACGCGCGAGCTTGGCGGCCGGGCGGCAAGCCGTGGCGGCAGGTGCCTGGGTAGGGGCGTTCGCCGTCGGCGCTCGGCGCGGTCTGGCCGCGCAAGGCGGAATCAGCGATTTCGCGCCGCGTGCAGCCGCAGCCGTAGATCAGGCCACGTGCGGCAAGCGTGTCAAAAGCGGATTGGTAAGCGGCGCTGCGTTGCGACTGCCACATGATGTCGCCGTCCCAGTGCAGGCCCAGCGCGTTCAACTGCGCCATGATGGCGTCGGCGGCCCCCGGTACGGTGCGGGGCGTGTCCACGTCTTCCATGCGCAGCAGCCAGCGACCGCCGTGGGCGCGCGCGTCCAGCCAACTGGCCAGCGCGGCCACAAGCGAGCCCGCGTGCAGCGGGCCGCTGGGGCTGGGGGCGAATCGGCCTACGTAGGTCACAGCAAAAGCAAGGGCCTGCGCGTCGGGTCAGTGCAACAGCCGCACGCCTTCTTCGTCCAGCAGCTCTTCCAGGACCAGGTTGTCGATCTCGGCTTCCTGGCTCCAGAGAACCATGAGGGCGATGATCTTGATCTTGGATAGCGGCACGGGCGTTTCGGGCGAAGCCAGGCCTCGGTCGATGACGATCTCACGCAGGGGCGCCGGCAGCACGCCGGCCGATTCCAGGAAGGCGATGAAGCCAATGGATTCGGTGCCGAGCTGGCTGTATTCGTTGTCGGTGTAGATCCGGGTTCCGGTGTTGGGCGCCTGAGCGAGGTCGACACATCGTTCGGTGGTTTCGGCCAGGCCATACAGCCAACCGAGAGCGTCGTCGATGTCTTCGTGCTCGAAACCGGCAGCGGCAAGCCGCTTAGCGAGCACATCGGCCGCAGGACAGGCTTGCGGCGTGTAGTAATTCTCGAACAGATAAACCAGGATATCGAACATATGGCGCAGTGTGTGCCTGTTTGCACAGTCGGCCCGCATATCGGCAGACCAGCAAACATGAATTTTACTTTACGCTGATTTATTTAGCCGGGCAACCGGCGAAAAGGCGGAATGTTGTATGGCGTCACCTGTCGTTTGACGGCCCCCATTCTGCCCGGTTTTGCTGACAAAATGCGCGATTGGCCGAAAGAAAAACAGGGGCGGACACGTAGGTCCGCCCCTGTTTTATCTTCTGCAAGATTAAGTGCCTGGCGTTCGCGTTACGCCATCTTGGCCCCGTTCTCCAGCTTGAGTCCGGCCAGTTGGCGGATGAACACCGGTATGCAGATGGCTATTCCGATCAAGCCACTGGTGAGCCCCGGCAAGATGGTCAGCAAGGCGCCCAAGGTGCACAGCCAGCGTTCCCAGCTCTTCATCGTTACCAGCATGTAGCGTGAGAATGCCGCCGACAGCAGCACCAGGCCCACCATGCAGCCGAACAAGGTCACGAAGAACGCGTACCAGGTAAAGCCCTGCACCGAAATCAGCAGCGACGGCGAAAACACGAACACGAACGGCACGATCAGCTTGGTGATGCCCAGCCTGAATGCCGTGTTGCCGGTCTTGAACGGGTCGCTGCCCGCCATGCCCGCTGCCGCATACGCCGCCAGGGCCACCGGTGGCGTGATGTCGGCCAGGATGCCGAAATAGAACACGAAGAAGTGCGCCGCAATCGGTTGCACGCCCAGTTGCACCAACGTGGGGGCGGCCACCGCCACCATGATCAGATAGTTGGCCGTGGTGGGAATGCCGCAGCCCATCAGGATGCAGACGATGCCCGTCATGATCAGCGCGGCCACCAGCGTCAGCGATTGCGTGTTGGCGATGGCTTCCGGGATCACCACCGAGGCGACGCCCGCGATGGACTGCGCCGCCGAGATCACGATGTACGACACCTTGAAGCCCACGCCCGTCAGCGTGACCACGCCGATGACGATGCCCACGGTGCCGGCCGCGGCGCCCACGGCCAGCGCGTACTTGGCGCCGGTCTCGAAGGCTTCGTAGAGGTCGCGCAGGCGCAACCGCTGGAACGGATTCAGCAAGCCCACCACGATGCAGCCCGTAATGCCCGCGAACGCCGCCAGATAAGGCGTGCGGCCGCTGGCCAGCACGCCGATCAGCAGAAACAGGGGGATCAAGGTGGGCCAGCGCATCTTGAGCGACTGCTTCAGCTTCGGCATTTCTTCGGCCGTCAGCCCGCGCAGCCCTTCACGCTTGGCTTCGAAGTGCACCTGCATGAACAGGCCGAAGAAATACAGGAAGGCCGGGAAAACGCCGGCAATCGCAATCTGTTGGTACGGAATGCCCAGGAACTCGATCATCAGGAACGCGGCCGCGCCCATGATGGGGGGCGTGATCTGTCCGCCCGTGCTGCTGGCGGCTTCGACGCCCGCCGCGAAATGCCGGGGATAGCCGACGCGGATCATGGCGGGAATGGTCAGCGACCCGACCGTGACCGCGTTGGCCACCGACGAACCCGACAGCATGCCGAACATGGCCGAACCGAACACTGACACCTTGGCGGGTCCGCCCGCGTAGCGGCCGGCAATCGTCGAGGCCACGTCTAGGAACAATTGGCCCAGGCCGATACGGGTAGCCAGCACGCCGAACAGCACGAAGTGGAACACGTAGGTGGCCACCACCCCGACCGCCACGCCATATACGCCCTGGCTGGTCAGGTACATGTGGTTGACGATCTGGGACCAGGTGTTGCCGGCGTGCTGCAGCAGGCCGGGGAAGTACTGGCCGAACATGGCGTAGGCCATGAACACGATGGCGATGATTGGCAACGGCCAGCCCATGGCGCGGCGCGTGGCTTCCAACAGGCCGATCAGGAGGATGGACCCCATGAACACGTCGATGGGCAGTGGATTGCCCACGCGGAACGCCAGGTCTTCGAAGATGTACGGGATGTACATCACCGACAGCGCCAGCGCCACGGCGATGATCCAGTCATACAGCGGGATGCCGCCCGGCGCGTACCAGGTGGACTTCGGCTCGCGCTTGTAGTGCGACTTTGAAAAGCCGAACACCAGAAAAATCAGGCTCAGCACAAAGGCCAGGTGCACGCCGCGATGGGTGGCTTCGCGCAAGAGGCCAAAGCCGGCGGTGTAGTAGTGAAAGATCGAGAGCGTGACCAGCAGGCCGGAAACGATCCAGGTGGCGGTCTTGTCCAGGGGCCGGAAGCGGATTTCGGAATCGTACTTTTCCGCTAGTTGCTGGGTCTTTTCGTGGTCTATTTCCATCGACGTATTTCTCAGGTGAATCCGCAAACAGGGCCGCACTAGGCGGCCCTGCGCAATGCTGGCGCCCCACCGGGGTGACCCGGCGCGCCAGCGTATCGCCGGTTGGAGATCGGCTTGGGCTTACTTCAGCAGGCCGATTTCCTTGTAGAACTTCGCGGCGCCCGGGTGGAACGGGATGCCGGCGCCCTTGATGGCGTTTTCGCGCGTGATGAGCTTGCCCTTGGCGTGGCCGTTGTCCAGCGTCTTGCGCGTGGCGTCGCTGTACAGCGCCTTGGTGACGTCGTACACCACCTGTTCGGACTGCTTGGCCGACGTGACCATTTGCGCGTTGACCGAGATGGTCTTCACTTCAGGCAGGTTCTGGTAGGTGTTGGCCGCAATGACATCGGGCGTGAAGAATTCTTGCTTGGCGCGCAGCGCGTCAATCTCGGGGCCAACCAGCGACACCAGCTCAATGTTGCCGCTGGAGGCCAGCTCGGCGATGGCGCCAGCCGGTGCCCCACCCACGAAGAAGAACGCATCCAGGCCGCCGTCCTTGAGCTTGTCGCCGGCTTGGTTGGGCTTCAGGTATTCGGCCTTGATGTCCTTGTCGGTCATGCCGTAGGCGCCCAGGATCAGGCGCACGTCAACCAGCGTGCCCGAGCCCGGTTCGTCCATCGACACGCGCTTGCCCTTCAGGTCGGCCACGCTCTTGATGCCCGCGCCCTTGCGCGTCACCAGGTGGATGCTTTCCGGGTACAGCGTGGAAATCAGGCGCAGGTCTTGCGCCTTGGGCTTGCCTTCGAAGGTGCCCGTGCCGCTGTAGGCCCAGTAGGCCACGTCCGACTGCGTGAAGCCGGCTTCAAACGAGCCGCCCAGGATGCCGTTGATGTTGGCCACCGAACCGTTGGACGCCACCGCCGTGGCGACCAGCTTGCCCGGCTGCGACACGGCGTTGGCGATGATGCCGCCGATGGGGTAGTACGTGCCGGCCGTGCCGCCCGTGCCGATGCGGAAGAACTGTTGGGCTTGTGCGGAACCCACGGTGCCGACGGCGGCAACCGCGACGGTCAGGGCGGTGATCCAGTGTTTGAGTTTCATGCGTGCTTCTCCGGGTGTTGTTAGGTAGGGTTCGTGTGACGAAAATCGTCTTGTCATTCCTGCGCTTGGCGGTTCAAAAAAAACGCCGCCTTGGCGCAAAAATGGGCCTCCCCTTGGGGGCCGTTTTCATGTTGAAATTCTGGCATGAGGGGGGGACGTAGCCAATGGTTACGGAGCTATCGTTTACCTGGGGGTCAATGAACCCTTTGGTTATGGATGCTCATGCTTTGGTTATGGCGTCCCGCCCCACGGTTACATTCCACGCGCAGTAGATAACGGAGTTTCCCCCGATGTCCCAGGAAGTCATACGCGGCATAGCGCTGCCCCCAGCCGCGCAACCCGGCGATCCCTTGGCCCGCGTCGACACCCCCAGCCTGGTGCTGGACCTGGCGCCGTTCGAGGCCAATCTGCGCGCCATGCAGGCCTGGGCCGACCGCCACGATGTGGCCCTGCGCCCGCACGCCAAGGCGCACAAATGCCCAGAGATCGCCCTGCGCCAACTGGCCCTGGGCGCGCGCGGCATCTGCTGCCAGAAGGTCAGTGAAGCCCTGCCCTTCGTGGCCGCCGGCATTCATGACATCCACATCAGCAACGAAGTGGTCGGTCCGGCCAAGCTGGCCTTGCTGGGCCAATTGGCGCGCATCGCCAAAATGAGCGTTTGCGTGGACAACGCCAAGAACCTGGCGGACATTTCCCAAGCCATGGTGCAAGCCGGGGCCGAGATCGACGTGCTGGTGGAAGTTGACGTGGGGCAAGGCCGCTGCGGCGTGTCGGACGACGCCTTGGTGCTGGCCCTGGCGCAGCAGGCGCGCGACCTGCCCGGCGTGAATTTCGTGGGCTTGCAGGCCTACCACGGCTCGGTGCAGCATGCCCGTACGCGCGAAGAGCGCGCCCAGGTCTGCAGCCAGGCGGCGCGCATCGCCGCGTCCTACGCGCAACTGCTGCGTGAAAGCGGCATCGCCTGCGACGTCATCACGGGTGGCGGCACGGGCAGCGTGGAATTCGACGCGGCAAGCGGCGTCTATACGGAACTGCAGGCCGGGTCCTATGCCTTCATGGACGGCGACTACGGCGCCAATGAATGGGACGGCCCGCTCAGCTTCCAGAACAGCCTGTTCGTGCTGTCCACGGTGATGAGCGTGCCCGCGCCCGAGCGCGTGATCCTGGATGCGGGCCTGAAATCCACCACCGCCGAATGCGGCCCGCCCGCCGTCTTCGGCGTGGACGGCCTGACCTATGTCGCCATCAACGACGAACACGGCGTGGTGAGCGTGGCCCCCGGCACGCAGGCGCCCGCGCTGGGCGATGTGCTGCGGCTGGTGCCCTCGCATGTGGACCCGACGTTCAATTTGCATGACGGCTTGGTGGTGGTGCGCGACGGCGTGGTGCAAGATATCTGGGAAATCGCGGCGCGCGGCTTTTCGCGCTGATCGCCGCCGGACGACTGATCACAGATTCGTCATCCCCAGGAATTGCCGCAGTTCCGGGGTGGCGGGCGCCGTGAACAATTCCTCCGGCGGGCCAATCTCATGCACGCGGCCCTGATGCATGAAGACGACGCGGTTGCAGACTTCACGCGCAAAGCGCATTTCGTGCGTGACCATCAGCAGCGTCATGCCATCGGCCGCCAGTTCGCGCACCACCGCCAGCACTTCGTTGACCAGCTCCGGGTCCAGCGCCGACGTGATCTCATCGCACAACAAGGCCAGCGGCTGCATCGCCAGCGCGCGCGCAATCGCCACGCGCTGCTGCTGCCCGCCCGACAGTTCCTCGGGCCAGGCATCGAACTTGTGCGCCAGCCCCACGCGGGTCAGCATGGCGCGCGCCATGTCGGCCGCTTCCGCTTCCGGCATGCGCTTGGCCACCATGGGCGACAGCATCACGTTGCGCCCCACCGTCAGGTGCGGGAACAGGTTGAACTGCTGAAAGATCATGCCCACCTTGAGCCGCAGCGCGCGCAGCCGCAGTTCATCGTCGCCCAGTTGCGCGTCGGCCACCATGATGGCGCCGCCGTCTATCTGTTCCAGCCCGTTCACGCAGCGCAACAGCGTGCTCTTGCCCGAGCCGCTCTTGCCGATGATGGCGATGACCTCACCGGGTTCGACGCGCAGCGTCACCCCCTTCAGGACTTCGTTGTCGCCGAATTTCTTGCGGACGTCTTCAAGGGCGATGAGGGGCATGCAACTTCCTTTCCAGCCGGAGGCTAAGGCGCGACAGGGGCCAGCACAGCGCGAAGTAGATCAGCGCGGCGCAGGCATAGACGGTGAAGGGACTGAAGGTGGCGTTGGTGATCACCGTGCTGGCCTTGGACAGCTCGGTGAACCCGATGATGGAGGTCAGCGCGGTGCTCTTGACGATCTGCACCGCGAAGCCGACGGTGGGTGCAATGGCAATGCGCAGCGCCTGCGGCAGCACCACATAGCGCATCTGCTGCACGTAACCCAGCGCCAGGCTGGCCGACGCTTCCCACTGGCCTTTCGGAATCGCTTCCACGCAGCCGCGCCAGATCTCGGCCAGGAACGCGCCCGACCACAGCGTCAGCGCCGCGCCCGCGGCCAGCCACGGCGGCACTTCCAGGCCCAGCAGCGACAGCCCGAAGAACGCCAGGAACAGCTGCATCAGCAGCGGCGTGCCTTGGAACAGTTCGATATACGCCCAACTGGCTCGCCGCATCAGCGCCACGCGCGATGTGCGCATCATCAGCGCCAGCACGCCCATCAGCGCGCCGCCCGCGAACGCCACCAGCGACAGCACTATCGTCCAGCGCGCGGCCAGCAGCAGGTTGCGGACGATGTCCCACATTGAAAATTCAATCATCGCGCCGCCTTGCGAAACAGACGCCGGCCCGTCATGCGCAGCAATTGGCGCAAGATGATGGCCAGCGCCAGATAGATGCCGGTCGTAACCAGGTACACCTCGAACGCGCGGAAGTTGCGCGACTGAATGAAATTGGCGGCAAAGGTCAGGTCTTCAGCGGCAATCTGCGAACACACCGCCGAGCCCAGCATCACGATCACGATCTGGGACGACAGCGCCGGCCATATGCGTTGCAAGGCGGGCTTCAGCACCACATGCCGAAACACCTGAAAGCGCGTCATCGCCAGGCTGGCGCCGGCTTCGTACTGCCCTTTGGGCGTGGCGTCGATGCCGGCGCGGATGATCTCGGTGCTGTAGGCGCCCAGGTTCAAGGCCATCGCCAGGCAGGCGGCCTGCATTTCGCCCAGCTGCACGCCCAAGGACGGCAAGCCGAAGAAGACGAAGAACAACTGGATCAGGAACGGCGTGTTGCGGATGACCTCGACATAGGCCGTGACGGGGGCGCGTAGCGCGCGCGGCCCCTGCGTGCGGACCCATGCGCAGGCGATGCCCAGCGCCACGCCCGCCACCGCGCCGAAGGCAATCAGCTCGACCGTGACGCCGATGCCCTTGATGAGCACCGGCGTGTAGTCGAACACCGACGTGAAGTCGTATTGATAAGCCATGATGGCCGCCTTCGGAACTTACAGGTCCTTGGGCAGCTCGGCCCCCAGCCACTTCTGCGAGATCGCCGACAGCGAGCCGTCGCGCTTGGCGGCGGCAAGGATGTCGTTGACCTTGGCGCGCAGCTTGGGCTCGTCCTTGTTCAAGCCGATGTAGCAAGGCGAGTTCTTGATCAGGAACTTCGTTTCGGGCTTCTTGGGCGGGTTGCGCGCCAGGATGGCGGCCGCGACCACGTTGCCGGTGGCAATCATCGGCACCTGGCCAGACAGGAAGGCGGTGATGGTGCCGTTGTTGTCTTCATAGCGCTTGAGCGTGGCGGATGCCGGCGCAATCTTCGACAGCTCGATGTCTTCCACCGCGCCGCGCGTGACACCGATGGTCTTGCCGGCCAGGTCCGCCGCCGACGACACCTTCAGGTCGGCCGGGCCGAACACGCCATTGAAGAACGGCGCGTAGGCATCGGAAAAGTCGATGGCTTTTTCTCGTTCCGCATTCTTGCCCAGGCTGGAAATCACCAGATCCACCTTGCGGGTCTGCAAGTACGGTATGCGGTTGGCGCTGGTGACCGGCACCAGCTCCAGCTTCACGCCCAGTTGTTTGGCGATCAGTGCTGCCGTATCGATGTCATAGCCCAGCGGCTTCATGTCGGCGCCCACCGACCCAAAGGGCGGAAAATCCTGCGGCACGGCGATCTTGATGGTGCCGGCTTTGACGATATCGTCCAGCGTGTCGGCATGCGTCAGCGGCGCGGCCAGCAGGGTGGCGGCGGTGCAAAGGGACAACAACAGGGTTCTACGGTTCATGAGGGGACTCTCCAGGGCGCGCATCGCCCCGGGGCGGGTCGATGCGTTGCACACCAATTCGGTATACAAAACTGGAAAAGCAAGTTCCGTGCCATTCGCGCACGCCCGGAGCGCGGGCGCCAAGCGCGTGAACCCTGCCCCGATGTGGTGCGCGTCATGCGCCGAATGTGGGCATGAACGGCACCGGTTGGGAGCGTTCGGCGACGGACAGGTTTACCGACCTATGCAGCCCGGGCCGGCGTCACTGTGCGGGCGAATCCGACAGCATCATGTCCGCGATATCCAGCATGGCCCGCAAGCGATCCATATGCCGCAAGTCGTGGTGATAGCCCACCCAGACGTCTCGCATCGGCGGTTGATCCGGCGTGTCGATGCGCTGCAATCCGGCCAGTGCATCGCCCAGCGGCCGTGGCAGCACCGCCAAGCCCAGGCCCCGCAGGCACATCTGCGCCTGGACCGTGCGGTTCGTGCTGGTGAACACCCGCCGGGAGCGCGGGAACGTGTCCAGCACCCAGGCCACGTCGGGAAAATGGGATTGCGCCGTATTCATCAGAATGAGTCCGACGGAAGCCGGATCGTCCTGCAATGCCTGTGCGGTCTCCGCCGATGCATAAAGACCGTATGGGATCCGCATCAGGCGGCGCTGGACAATATCCGGTTCGCTGAAGGGAACGATGCGAAAGGCCACGTCGGCATCGCGCCGTGAAAGATCCAGCAAGCGATAACTGGCAATCACTTCCGGCACCACGGCTGGATGGCGGCGCGCCAACTCAACCAGCACGGGCGCCAGGACATAACCGGCAAACCAGTCCGCTGACGAAATCCGCAGAATGCCTTCAAGGCGCTGGTGGTTGCCGGCCAGACGCCTTTCCATCGACAAGGCGGAATCTTCCATCGATTCCGCCAGCGCCAGCACGTTATCACCCGCATCCGTCAACACCAGGCCGTCCTTCGTTCTACGAAACAGCGCCTGTTGGGCTTCGTCTTCAAGCACCTTGATTCGGCGGCCAATGGTTGGATGGCTTACGCCCAGGCTACGGGCGGCCTCGCCGAAAGATCCGCCACGGGCCACCGCCAGGAAGATGCGTACGTCACTCCATTCCATGCTCCCACCTTCCCGTTCAAATATGTACGAAAAATATACAGAAATGGCAGTGAACAAACAACATTGTGGGTGGCATGATGGCCCCAATCGTTAACGCCCACCCCCGTCCGATCACCTGCGAACCCACTGATTCTCGAACCTCGCGAGCCCGCCATGACCTTGACTCAAACCCGCGCGGTAGCTGCCCCTGACTCGCGCCGCTGGCTTGCCTTGCTTGTCCTTCTGACCGGCACCCTCTTGCCGCCCCTGGACTTCTTCATTGTCAACGTGGCGCTGCCTGCCATCCGCGTTGGCCTGCAAGCCACGTCGGATGTTTCGCAACTGGTGATCTCGGTCTATGCCGCGGCCTATGCCGTCACGCTGATCCTGGGCGGGCGCTTGGGCGATCTTTACGGCCGAAAGCGCGTATTCGTGAGCGGCATGCTTGGCTTTGGCGTTGCTTCGGCATTGTGTGGCCTGGCGCCATCGCCAGACCTGCTTATCGTCGGCCGCTTGCTGCAAGGGATATCGGCGGCGATCATGGCGCCGCAATCGTTGGCGTCCGTTCATGCTCTCTTTCCGGCCAGCGAAAAGAATCGCGCGCTAAGCCTGTATGGCGCGACATTCGGCCTGGCTTCCGTGGGCGGTCAGTTGCTGGGGGGCGTGCTCGTATCGACCAGCCCGTGGGGCTTGGGTTGGCGCAGCGTGTTTCTGATCAACCTTCCCATCATCGTGCTTGCCGTTCCCGCCGCGATGCTGTTGCTGCGTGAAAGCCGAGCCGAGCGTTCGGCGCGCCTGGACGTGCCGGGGGCCTTGCTGCTGGCGGCTGGCTTGCTGGCCCTTGTGGTGCCGCTGATCGAAGGGCGCGAGCGCCACTGGCCAGTATGGTGCGTGGCGCTGCTGATCTTGAGCATGCCCTTGCTGTGGTTCTTCTGGCGCTACGAAAAGGCCCAGGAACTTGCGGGCAGAACGCCCTTGATCCTGCCTTCGCTGTTGGCCGTGCGCGGGCTGCGGCGCAGCCTGGCGTCCACGTTCTTTTTCTATGCGCTTGCCGCGTTCTTCTTCGTGTTCGCGGTGTACGAACAGCACGGCCTGGGACACGACGCCCTGACAGCCGGCCTGGCGATCCTGCCGCTGGGCATTGGCTTCTTCCTTGGGCCGCTGTGCAGCCCGCATATCGTCCGGCGGATCGGGGCACGTACCGCCGCAGTGGGCATGATCCTGGAGGTGTTCGGCCTGATCATGGTTGCGGTCCTGGCCGTTGTCGGCGCGGCGTTCTGGCTGCCGTTGCCCTTGTTCCTGATCGGCGCCGGGCAAGGCATTGCGCTTCCCGCGTTGGTGCGCTTGAACGTGGACCAGGTCGAAACACGTTGGGCCGGGCTGGCGTCGGGCCTGGTGACCGCCACTTTCCAGATCAGCGCCGCCGTAAGCGTCGCCATGATCGGCGGATTGTTCATCACCATCGCGCCTGATGGCGCCAGTGCGCAAGACGTTCGGCTCGGTTTCGCCGCGGCCTCGGTGGCCATAGGTGCGGCGCTCGCACTGGCCGCCGGACTGATCTGGAAGCGTCCGGCAACGTGAAATCGTTCCTGGCCTAGATGCCAGCTTGAAATAAAAAAGCCGCCCCGGACAACGCCCGGAACGGCTTCTTGGCAGCGCCGAGACGCTTAGTCCACCTGCGCGCCCGACTGCTTGACCGCGCGGCCCCACTTGTCCACTTCGGCCGTGATGAACTTGGCCGTGGCTTCAGGTGTCAGCGGCATCGGTTCGGCGCCACGGTCACGCAGGAACTTCTGCATTTCCGGGGTGTTGAGCGCCGCGCCAATCTGCTTGCTCAGGTAGTTGGTCACCTCGGGCGGCGTGTCGCGCGGGGCCAGCACGGCGGCCCAGCCGATGGCCTCGAAACCCGGATAGCCGGATTCAGCCACCGTCGGCACGTCCGGCAATTGCGGCAGGCGCGTGGCGGTGGTGACCGCCAGCGCCACGGCCTTCTTGCTTTGCACGTGCGGCAGGCCGGCCGTAACGGAATCCACCATCAGGGGCACTTGATGCCCCAGGAAGTCCGCCTGCGCCGGGCCGCTGCCCTTGTACGGAATGTGGCGAATATCAATATTGGCGGCCGCCTTGAACATCTCGGCCGACAGGTGCTGCGTGCCGCCGATGCCGGCGCTGGCATAGGCCAGTTCGCCCGGATTGGCGCGCGCCTGGGTCACCAGTTGCTTAAGCGAGGTAATGCCCGAGGCCGGCGTGGCCAGGAACATCAGCGGCACCGAGAACACGCCCGACACCGGCGCGAAATCCTGCGTCAGGCTGTACTTGATGTTCTTGTAGAGCGTCTGGTTGACCGCGGCGGCGCTGCCGGCGATGACCAGCGTGTAGCCGTCCGGCGTGGCGCGGGCGGCCTGCTCCATGCCGATGTTGCTGCCGGCGCCCGCGCGGTTTTCCACCACGATCGGTTGCTTGACGGCGGCGCCCAGCTTTTCAGCCAGGGCACGGGCAAAGATGTCGGTGGCCTGCCCCGGCGGGAAAGGCACAACCAGACGGATGGGGCGGTCGGGGAATTCGGCGTGCGCCGTGGCGCTGGCCGCCGCCAGCGTCAGGCCAGCGGCAAGACTGGAAAGGATACGTTTCATGATTGGTCAGTAAAAAGCGACAACGGAGTGCGCGCGCGGGGCGCGCCACTGCTCATAAAATAGAGCGCCCGATCAGGCGGCCCTTGTGAGGCGGCCCGGGGCGATTCGGCGGGGGGTGCGTCACGATAGCATCCCTCTGTCGGTGCTACATTTGCCTTTTCGCGCTTTCCCTTCGCGAACTTCTTCCTTCACCGCTGTCCTTACCCCCCGCAGGAACCGCCATGGAATTCAGCCAGTTCAACGTCAACACCCTCATGGATATCACTTCCCGCCCGGACCTCGTGTTCGTCAGCGGCAAGGGTTCCTGGCTGGAGGATCACGCGGGCAAGCGATACCTGGACTTCGTGCAGGGCTGGGCCGTGAACACGCTGGGCCACTCGGCCCCGGAAATGCAGCGCGCGCTGGTTGAACAGTCGCAAAAGCTGATGAACCCGTCGCCGGCGTTCTACAACATCCCGTCCATCGAGCTGGCCCAGCGCCTGACCGGCGCGTCCTGCTTTGACCGCGTCTTCTTCGCCAACAGCGGCGGCGAAGCCAACGAAGGCGCCATCAAGCTGGCGCGCAAGTGGGGCCAGGTCAAGAAAAACGGCGCCTACAAGATCATCACCATGAACCACGGCTTCCACGGCCGCACGCTGGCCACGATGTCCGCATCGGGCAAGCCGGGCTGGGACAAGATGTTCGCCCCGCAAGTGGAAGGCTTCCCCAAGGCCGAACTGAACGACCTGGAATCCGTGAAGAAGCTGATCGACGACAAGACCGTCGCCATCATGCTGGAACCGGTGCAGGGCGAAGGCGGCGTCATCCCCGCTACCAAAGAGTTCATGCAAGGCCTGCGCAAGCTGGCCGATGAAAACCAGTTGCTGCTGATCGTGGACGAAGTCCAGACCGGCATGGGCCGCACCGGCAAGATGTTTGCCTACCAGCATTCCGACGTTACGCCCGACATCATGACGCTGGCCAAGGGCATCGGTGGCGGCGTGCCGCTGGCCGCGCTGCTGGCCCGCCAGGACGCCTGCGTGTTCTCGCACGGCGACCAGGGCGGCACGTATAACGGCAACCCGCTGACCACCGCCGTGGGCGTGGCTGTGTTCGACGCCCTGGCCGCCCCGGGCTTCATGGACGCCGTCAACGCGCGTTCCAAGCAGTTGTCCGAAGGCCTGCTGGCCCTGTCGGCCAAGTACGGCATGAAGGGCGAGCGCGGCCAAGGCCTGCTGCGCGCCTTGATCATGGACCGCGACGACGGCCCCGCCATCGTCGAAGCCGCCCGCAACCAGAACCCCCAAGGCCTGCTGCTGAACGCCCCGCGCCCGAACCTGCTGCGCTTCATGCCGGCGCTGAACGTTACGGCCGAAGAAATCGATTTGATGCTGTCGCAACTGGACGCGCTGATCGCGCAGGTGCGCAAGGCTTGATTGATTCAGGTAGGTAGGAAATGAGCAAGGGCCGCAAATTTGCGGCCCTTGTTTTTTGGTGGGACGGGCGTGGGAGGCGTGGGGAGCATCCGCGTGACCCGATTCACATCCACGGCGCCGCCGGCGTACTCGGTCAGGATCAGGGCACACATCGCCAGGTGCCAGGAATGCTCGGCCGAGTTTTCCTTTCTGCTGCGGTCTGACAGCGGGGATTGCCGCACGACGGTCTTGAGCCTGTCGATTTCTCTTAGGAAGGCAAGCTGGCTTTCCAGGGGGTTTGGTGGCATGGGCGGCTACCCGTGAGGTGGAACGTAAAGTGTACGGAAATGCTTGCTGGACGAACACGCCGACCAAGCCCCCGCCAGATTGCCCCGCCGCCTGCGTCGGATTGAACCCCCAAATCAGTTGTATCCTTTTGGCCGTTGTCATCATTCGCGAGGAAGCGCGCGTGCATTGCGAAACTTGTGGGGCCGCGCATCGCGGCCGTGGCCGTCTATGCGACGAATGCACCAAGACCTTGTCCGGCTTTTCCGAGCCCAGCAGACTTCCGCCCCTTGGCGACTTCAATACCGATCAAACTTTCCCCGCGCCTCAGCCGCAACAGCCGCCACCGAAGGACGGCGGCTGGAACGAGCCGCAAAAGCCGCTATCCAAGGAAGGCGGCTGGGATCAACCCGAACTAGTTCGAACCGATGTCATTCCCCTGACGCTGGCCGGCCGCCCAATCAAGCGGGGTTGGCTCACGGCGCTTGGCGCGGCCGGCGTGCTGCTGACAATCGGCGATATAGCCTTCAGATGGGGCGTCTGGTGGTTCTGGCTGTTCGTTCCAAGTGGCATCGCCTTCCTCGTCGGGCGTGGCTTGATGCGCAAGGGCTTCGTCCGCTTAGTGGGCGCCTTCAACTTAGAAGCCGACAAGGCGGGGCGCATCTCTCTCACCACGCTGGGGGGAGACTGCCCGGTGTGCAACGGGGAGATCAAGTTGAAGGACATCGGCCCCAGTCGACACCTCAAGACCGTCATCCAATGCACGTCGGACGACACCCATCAGTGGGCGTTCAACCCCAAGCGCCTGGATAGGCTCTAGCGCCAGCGTCAGTGCGACGACACATACGTGGCGTCGGCAAACGACGCTGGAATCGCAAAACTCTCGCGCATGCGTTTCGCCTCGGCCGCTGGCGTCAAGCCAAAAAGCCGCTTGAACTCGCGGCTGAATTGCGATGTGCTCGTGTAGCCCACGGCATGGCCCGCCGCTTCAGCGGTCAGATCCTGGCGCACCATCAACAGCCTTGCCTGATGTAGCCGCGTTGACTTCACGTACTGCATTGGCGACACCTGAGTAATCGCCTTGAAATGGCTGTGGAAACTGGGAACGCTCATGCCCGCCTGCTTGGCAAGCTGCGCCACATCAAGCGGTTCGGCGTAGTCGGCATGAATCTGCCGTAGCGACCTCCCTATCCTGCCAAACTGCCCTCGCATCGCCAGCGCCTCTCGCATCGCCCCGCCTTGTGGCCCGGTCAGCACGCGGAAGTACAGTTCGCGCAGCAGGCCCGGTCCCAGCACGGCGGCTTCGATTGGCTGGTGCATGGCTTCAAGAAAGCGCAGGACGGAGGCATGCATCTGGTCGTCCATCCGCGTCGACATCATGCTCTGCGGCACGTCTGCCCCATCGCCGATGCCCGCGTTGCCGATCTGCGCGGCCAGCTCGGCTGCCACCGTGAAATCAAGATGCAGATACAGCGCTAGCAACGGGTGTGCGGGTGTTGCATCGGTTTCCATGCTGAAGGGAACCGGTACCGAGACGGCAAGATAATGATCCGCGTCGTACTGGTAGAGCTGCCCGCCAAAGTACCCGCGCTTACGCCCTTGGCACACGATCACGATGCCTGGGTCATACAAAACCGGGGTGCGCGAAAGCGCACGGTCGGAACGCAGGATACGCACGCTGGGCAGCGCGGTCAGGTTATAGCCTTCCGTGGGCGCCAAGTCGCGCAGCAGCGCGACCGTGCGCTTTCGCGTATCGGGCAGCGTGGCCGAATCCTGATCCGGGGTGTAGTCATGGCTCATAGTTTTATGCAAGAAATTCAGCGAATTTCGGCTGATAAGTCGTCTACCGCAAGAATAGTATGCAGTCTCTCTTTCGTATTCTGGAGACGTATCATGGCGTTGAGCAAGATATTTCTGATCACCGGAGTCAGCAGCGGATTCGGCCGCGCGCTGGCGCAAGAAGCGCTGGCCGCTGGCCATACGGTGGTGGGCACGGTAAGAAACGCAGAGGCAAAGCGCGATTTCGAATCGCTTTCCGAAGCGGCCCATGGACGCGTGCTGGACGTCACCCACTTCGACCGCATTGACGATGTCGTGTCCGAAATCGAAACCAGCGTCGGACCCATCGGCGTCCTGGTCAACAACGCGGGCTATGGGCACGAGGGCGTGATGGAAGAATCGCCGCTATCGGAAATGCGCCGACAGTTCGACGTGAACGTATTCGGCGCCGTCGCCATGATGAAGGCAGTGCTGCCCTTCATGCGCGCGCGACGACGTGGCCACATTCTGAACATCACGTCCATGGGCGGACACCTCACCATGCCGGGCATCGCCTATTACTGCGGCAGCAAATTCGCGCTGGAAGGCATATCGGAAAGCCTCGGCAAAGAGGTCAAATCCTTGGGCATCGCCGTCACCGCCGTGGCGCCGGGTTCATTCCGTACCGACTGGGCAGGCCGTTCAATGACACGCACCCCGCGTTCCATCTCGGACTACGACGTCATCTTCGACCCGATCCGGCAGGCGCGTGAAGAGAAAAGCGGCAAGCAGCTTGGCGACCCGGTGAAGGCCGCCCGCGCGATGCTTGCCGCGATCCAGGCTGAGAATCCTCCGGCGCATCTATTGCTTGGCAGCGATGCGTTGATGCTGGTGCGGGCCAAGCTTGCTGCGTTGGAAGGGGAGTTTCAAGCGTGGGAGGCGACTACGGTATCGACGGACGGTTGAAGGCGGGTTGACGATGGAATTTGGCGGCGCGGGGTTCGAGTGTCGCGGGGTTCGAGTGTCAGACTGCAATTCGCAAGCCGAGGACAGGCGTTTCAATACCGCCCTGCCGGAAGGACGTCTTCAAGATAAGCACGCGCGTCGGGCGTGGCTGTCAGCATATGCCGAACCCAGGCCTTGCGCTCATGCGCGGTCACGACCAGTTCCCATACGCAGGCCAGTGCGGGTGCATTGACCGGCGTAAAAACATCGGGCTGCGAATGCGGTGCCGACAGCATGCGCTGGCACAGAATGCCGCCCGTGATCCACCAGTCCACCAATAGCCACACGGCTTCGTCACCAACGTGGGCGATGCAGAAGCCAAGGCCGTGGCTGCGATCGTCGTCGGCATGCTGACTTAGTACATCGCGTACTGAGGCTCGGGCCGAGGCGATGGCGGCTTCGGAAAGAATGGGTTCAACTCCATCCGCGTCGCGATGCATGCCGTAGACCTTGATCGCGTGGCCGGCGGCTTGCCAGGTGTCGAGATAGGCAATGCGGCGGGGAAGATACGGTTCGGGTGGGTGCGCCATCGTCAGCAATAAAGGACGTCGTTAGGAATTGGCCACACTTTAAACCTCGATTCACCGCCGCGTATCCTCCCCGCACTACCGCGACCATCGGTAGGCTGGTGTGGACGCTTCGTCCGCATGCCTACGCACGTCTCAATGGGCGGGCCTGGGCAGGGGTGCGCTAGCCGCACGCCGGTTTCCGACGATACCGGTCTTTCAACCTTGTCCTGTGCCCGCCCACCCCATTTGGAAGTGGGAGGCGGGGCTACTTATCGTCGGAGAAAGTCATGCAATCTCATCCCCTCACTCAAAATCCCTGGTCCAGCGATACCGATCCCGAACTCGGCGTCGTCCCGCTCGCACCTCTTCACCACATGGACCGCACCCGCCATGCCATCGATGCGGTTGCTCGCTTAGTGGGTAATAGCGCGTCTGAACCGGATGCGACCGGCGCCCAGCCTTTGGATGCATGGACGATCGCTGCGCTGATGGGCGGGGTGCGGAGCCTGTGCGATTACTTTGGAACGCTGACCGACGCCATGTTGGAACAAGCGCGCGCGGCTGACGCAAGTCCAAGCGCGGAACATTCCATGCACGGTCGACCTTCGTCGATTCAGTAGGAATCCACCGCCGCTGCACAGAATTCAAGGACGTGGCTAACGCGCAAAGACCTCTACGACGCGAAAGCGCTCGCACACCAGCATCATGTCCGGCGCATATCCGCCGTTGCGTTCAAAGTAGGCAATGTGCGCATCGCGCCAGACGGGGTACGGGCCCTCGCCTTCCGCCAGCGCAAAGGTTTCGTCTACCTGGTCGAAACGCTGGATCAACACGCCGGTGGTTTCGATGACGCAGGCGGGGCGGCCCTGGCCATCCAGCACGACATCGCGCCGGCCCGCTTGCGGCACGGGTTCTTCATCGTCGAAGTGATGCAGCGCGCCGCAAGTGGCCGTCTTCGTACCTGCCAGAACAAGCGCGAGTAATTCGTCGGCGAGTTCGGGCGAATCGCCAAATTGAAACGTTACGGCGTCTTCGTATGGGGCGGGCGGCTTGATGTTTGGTTTGGTCATGGGCAGGGGGATGAGGGTTGAGGGTTGAGGCGTCAGGCTGAGGACAGGCGTTTCAATACCGCCCCGCCGGAAGGACGTCTGCAAGATAAGCGCGCGCGTCGGGCTGGGCCGTCAGCATATGCCGAACCCAGGCGTTGCGTTCATGCGTGGTCACGACCAATTCCCATACGCAGGCCAAGGCCGTGGCTGCGTTCGTCGTTAAGAACTGGTCAGGAAATGCAGTCTGACACATTAATCACACATTAATCCGACGATGGCGGATGACGGTACAGATGGCAATTAATCGGGTGTCAGACTGCAATTTCTGATGTCCTGATGCAGTCTGAAACCTGGCGTTGCGGATCGGGGAACGTGGGCGACCGAGCATGGGGGCGGCGCCATGGGCGATATCATTTGTACATTGCCGGCGTCCCCACCGCGATCGCGCGCCGCGATTTTTGCCCTGATCGCAAGGAGATTTATTAGTGGTTCGATCCGCAACGACAGCATCCGTTTCTTTCCTGCTTCGCAACCATGCCGCCAGCCTTTGGCGGCGTCGACGTGAAAGACCGTGGCTGGCGGCCCTGCTGCTGGCGGTGATGCTGAGTTGCCTGTCGATGCTGTGGCAGGCCCCCGCCACGGCCGCCATGCCCCTGCTGCAAGCCAAGGAACCCGCCGCTTCTTCTTCGGCGCTGACCCCCGCCGCGTTGGCGGATCTGCTGGAAAATCCCGAGGCGCGCAAGGCGCTGGTGGACGAGTTGCGAGCGCAGGCGTCAGGCACCAAGGCGGACCCAGCTCGCCAGTCTGCGGCGGCAAAATCAGGCGAAGCCGCCAAAGCCGCTGAAGCCAAACAAGACGCCGGCATCCCCGGTTTGCAGGCTCGCATGGCCGCTGGCGTGCAGCGTTTCCTGACCGGCGTTGCCGCCGACCTGGGCCAGGGCGTGGACGATATGCGCGCGCTGGCCTCGGGGCGCAACCTGCGGATGGACAGCGGCACGGCGGGCCAAGCCTTGCTGCCCTTGGCGCTGGCCGCTGTGGCGACCATCATCGCCTTCCTTCTGTTGCGCATGATCGCCATGCGGATCTACACCCGCATCGATCGCTGGGTGGCGCAGCAAGGCGCGGGTACAGCGGTCAACGCGCCGCCGCAACACGGCGTGCCGGCCTCAATGCGTGTGCTCATCCGGCGCGGCGGCGCCATTATCGGCGCGGTGGCCATCGACGCGGGCGTGGTCCTGCTGGCGGCCATGGCGGGCGGCGCGGCGGCCCTGTGGGGCACGCCGGGACGCGGCACGCTGGACACGCTGGCGGCGGTATTTCTGCAGGCTTTCGTGGCGGTGGAAATCGTCAAGGTGCTGGTCCGCACCGTATTCGCCGTGCGGCATCCGCATCTGCGCCTGCTGCCCATGGAAGACGAATTGGCCAGGTACTGGAACGGCTGGCTGGTGCGCGTGGTTGCCGCGGCGGGTTACGGCACGCTGCTGATCGACCCGGTGATCTCGGCCACGCTGTCGCCCGCCCTGGGCCGGCTGGCCAATATGGTCATCATGCTGGCGGTGTATGTGTACGCGGTGCGCGTCATCTGGCAGAACCGCCAATCGGTGCGCGAACGGCTTAGCCGCCGTGCCGCCCATGCGACCACGTTCATGGGATCGCGGCTGAATTTCCTGTCGCGCGTGTGGCACGTGCTGGGTATCGGGTACTTCACCATCCTGCTGGTGGTCAGCCAGATTGATCCGACCAACGCGCTGCCTTTCATGGCCCGCGCTACTGCGCAGACCTTGCTGGTCATTGGCGTGAGCAGTCTGCTGGTGCTGTTGCTGAACACCGTACTGGCCAAGCCCATTGCCTTGTCGGCCGACCTGCGGCGACGCTTGCCGATGCTTGAGGCGCGCGTCAACGCCTATGTGCCGGCCTTGTTGAAAGTGCTGGGATGGATCATCCGCATCGTCGCGGTGCTGCTAATTTTTGACGCCTGGCATGCGTTCGACCTCTCCAGCTGGTTGGCCTCGGATGCCGGGGGCGCGGCGATCAAGATGGTGCTTAATGTCGTCATCGTGCTGCTGATTGCGGCACTGGTCTGGACGGTGATTGCCAGCATCATCGAACACCGCCTTAGCCAGAGCGAGGGGCGCGGCATGCCCACCGCGCGCGAGCGCACGCTGCTGGCGCTGTTTCGCAACGCCGCCCTGATCGTCATTGTGACGATGACGCTGATGGTGCTGCTGTCGCAGATCGGTATCGATGTGGCGCCGTTGATTGCGGGCGCCGGTGTGGTGGGTCTGGCGATTGGCTTTGGCGCGCAGAAGCTGGTGCAGGACATCATCACCGGCATTTTCATTCAGCTGGAAAACGGCATGAACGAGAACGACGTGGTGCAGGTGGCCGGTGTGTTCGGCACCGTCGAGAAGATGACGATACGGTCTGTTGGCATACGCACGCTGGACGGCGGTTATCACCTGGTGCCGTTCTCGTCGGTGGATGTGGTGGCCAACCACATGCGTGATTTCTCGTATCACTTGGGCGAATACACCATCGCGCATCGCGAGAGCGTGGACGACGCCATCGAGCATCTGCGCGCGGCCTTCGCCGAGCTGATGACGGACTCGGTGCTGGGCCCGGAAATCCTGGAAGAGATCACCATTGCGGGCGTCACGGCGGTCAACGACAAGGGCGTGACCATTCGCATCCTGATCAAGACCACGCCCGGCATGCAGTGGGCCGTGCAGCGCGGCTATAACCGCTTGTTGAAGAAGCACTTCGACGCCGCCGGCATCGAGCTGCCCTATCCGCACACCGTGGTTTATTTCGGCCAGGACAAGCGGGGCTACGCACCGCCGGCAAATGTGGCGCTGCAAACCGATCGCCCGGACGAAGGCGAGCATGCCCGCGCCGCCGGGCACACCCGCCGCCGTCTGCAGCCAGAGGCCGGCGGCGACGATGCCGCCGAGGTGCTGGGCAACGAGCTGGAGGCGCGCGCGGAGCCGGATTCAGAAGCGGAATCGCCGGATACCCATGCCAAGCCAGGCAAGCAATGATCCGCGGCCGCTTGCCGCTTCCTCGGCAAGCGCCGCGTCCCGGCCCCTGGAGGACGCGGCGCTGCTACGCCGCCTGCTGCGCGCCAAGGACCGTATGGACGCGGCCTCTAGCGAGGCTTGGCCGGTAAGCCGTCTGGCCGAGGTCAGCGGTGTGTCCCCCGCCTATTTCGCGCGCTCGTTCAAGCGCGCGTTCGGGCTGCCGCCGCACCGTTATCTCCTGACCCGCCGGATCGAGCGCGCCATCGCCCTGCTGCGGGATACCGACCTGAGCATTACGGAGATTGCGTTCGACACCGGTTGGCAGAGCCTGGGTACCTTCGGCCGCATCTTCCATGACGTAACCGGCCTTAGCCCGGGGGGGATGCGGGCGCAGTCTCAAGCCCAGCTTCAAGCTGAACCCACGGCGCTTGCCCGTGTTCCCGCCTGTGTGGTCAAGGCCGCGCAACGCCCCGACCTGGGCAGCGCAGTTTTGGAGAAGCGCCGTCGCGCCGCCGCCGCTACATTGCGTGAATCCACCAAGGAGGAGTCATGAGCGAAGGAATCAATGTTGTCGGCTTGTACGTGAACGATCAGGACGAAGCGCTGGCGTTCTACGTCGAAAAATTGGGCTTTCGGGTACACACGGATGTGGGCAATGGCGCCTACCGCTGGCTGACCATCCAGCACCCGGACCAGCCCTCGTTTCAGCTTGGCCTGTTCAAGCCCGGCCCGCCCGTCCACGACGAGGCCACCGCGCAAACCCTGCTTGCGATGGTCGCCAAAGGCGCGATGCCGCCGTTGGTGTTGTCGGTGACGGACTGCCGCGCCAGCTACGCCAGATTGCAGGCGCTTGGCGTTGAGTTCACGCAAGCGCCAACGGAACGTTACGGCAATGTGGACGCCGGGTTCCGCGACCCCGCCGGCAATGGGTGGAAGATGATCCAGGCCGGGTAGTTTTCGCCCCACCCGCCGTGGCGGCTAGGTGACGCTCGCGGCTAGTTGGATGCTCAGGCCCACCAGCGCCAGGCCGGCAAACCGTGTTGCGAGCCGCCTGGCGCCGGGAAACGTTACCAGGCGCAGCGCCACGGCGTTTCCAATAAGCACCAGCGCGCCTTGATAGAGCAGGCTAAGCACGGTCACATGCAGCATCATGACTGCCAGCGTCAGCGTGGATGCCGCTGGTTTGAGAAACAAGGGAAAGAACGCGACGAAGAACAGGATCACCTTGGGGTTGGTCAGGCTCACCATGAACGCCCGCCGAAAATACACCCAGGGCGATCGATCGCGCCCGTGTTCCTGATCCTGCGCACTGGGACGTGTGCGGATCAGTTGCGCACCCAGCCATAGCAGATACGCCACCCCGGCCCATTGCAAGCCTTGAAAGACCAGCGGATGCGTCCGCATGATCGCGGCCAGGCCAGCGGCGGCGGCGACCATGAACAGGAAGTCGCCCGCAATCGTGCCCAGCACCGCAGCCATGCCGGCGCCCTTGCCATGGCGCGCCGTGGCGTCAAGGATGGCGATGGTGCCCGCGCCGGGGATGGCCTGGAATACCAGGATGGCCAGGATGAAACTGCCGTAGTGCTGGATGTCGAGCATGTCGCGTCGGGGTCGGGTTTGCACAGCACCGATTATCCCGTTCGTGGTGTGGCCCGATACAGCGCATTTTTTTGGTAGATGCTAAATTTATCCGTCAGTTTTCTGGTGAAAATGCGTCATGGCAAGAACGGATAAAAACGAAATGGACGATGTGGCCTGGCGTTTGCTGCGAGCGCTGCAGCTTGACGCGCGCGCGCCCTTGAAGACGCTTGCCGAGGCCGCCGGCCTGTCTGTCGCGGCCACGGCCGAGCGGCTCAAGCGGCTGCAGGATGCCGGCATCGCGCAACGTTTCACGCTTGAGGTGGATGCGTCAAAAGTCGGCTATCCGGTAAAGGCGATAGTCGGCATCACCGCCACCCAGCCCGGCAAGAAAGCCCTGCTTGAGCGACTGCGCCATGCGCCTGAAGTGCTGGAATGCCACCATGTGGCTGGGGCGGATTCCTACCTGATGACGGTGGTGGCCACGGGCTTGATGGACCTTGAGCGTTTTATCGGAACCATCAACATGTATGGCGAAACGCGAACCTCAATCATCTTCTCCACCCCCATCGAGCGCCGTGGCCTGGTCCCGCCCGGCACGCAGCTTCTTCCATAAGGTGGTGCGCGAAATGCCCAGCCGTTTTGCCGCCAGCCCCATGTGGCCGCCGGATTCTGAAACGGCTTGCTGAATGGCGCGTTGCTCGGCGTCCAGGCGGGTCGTGGCCAGATCCGGTTTCTCCGTAAGTCGTCTTTCAGGAAACAGGTCGCTGGCATGTAGCGTGTCGTCGTCGATCATGACGAGGGCGCGCGCGATCCGGTTCTTCATTTCTCGGATATTGCCGGGCCAGGCATGGTCATGCATCGCCTGCATGGCATCCGGCGAAAACGTGACGCCCGTCGTGGGCTGTTCGTCCAACAAGGCGCTGGCCAGTACCTCGATCGCGCCCGGCCGGCTTCTAAGCGGCAAGGTCGCAATTCTTGCCACGGCAAGCCGATAGAAGAGATCGGCGCGAAACGTCCCCTGCGCCATTGCCGCTTCCAGATCCGCGCAAGTGCTGGCCAGCACGCGGCACTGCGTCTGGCGGCTGGTGGATTCACCCAAGGGCCGGTACTCGCCGTTTTCCAGCACGCGCAACAGGGCGGCTTGCGCTCTGGGCGTGAGCTCGGCCACTTCATCCAGATACAGGGTGCCGCCCGCGGCTTCGGAAAACAGCCCTGCCCGCGCTGCGCTGGCGCCGCTGAAGGCGCCCTTCGCATGTCCGAACAACAGGCTCTCGACCAAGTCGGCTGTCAGCGTGGCGCAATTGACCGCGACGAAGGGGCCGGCTGAAAACGCCGAGCGCGCGTGGACATAGCGTGCCGCGCGGTCTTTGCCGGTTCCGGTTTCGCCTTCAAAGAGCACCGGCAAGGCGCTGGCCGCGAGCCGTTCAAGTTCCTGCGCGGTGTCGTGGGCCGTGGCGTCAAGCGCAAACGGATTCTCCAGCACGGCAGGGCTGCCACTGGCGGGCTGGGCGGCGATCACCGTTCGTATGCGGGCAACCAGCGCATCGGCGTCATAGGGCTTGGTCAGATAATCATTCGCGCCGGCGGCAACCAGGCGCACGGCCTGCGCAATGTCTCCATAGGCCGTGGCAAAGACCACGGTGGTGCGCGCCAGATGCGGAATCAGGCGGCGGTACAGGTCTTCGCCCGATCCGTCCGGCAGCCGGATATCGGCAAGCAGGAAGGCGGGCCGCATGCGCGTTCGGCGGAACAGCTCGACAGCCTGTGCGCAGCTTTGCACCCATTGTGCCGAGATGCCCTCCAGGCGCAAGCGCTGCAAGAGCGCCGCGCCCAGCAAGGCGTCATCTTCAATGAGCAGTACCTGTATGTCGTTCACGGCAAGGGTTCCTCTGTGGCGAAGGGCAGGCGCACCGAGATGCGCGTGCCGTTTTCAACGCGCGTTACGCGCAGATGGCCCTTCAGGCTTGTGATCAGGTCCGCAACGATGCGCAGCCCCATGCCGTCGCCCTCGGACGGGTGGCCGGCCAACGCGCGTTGCGCGGCGATCGGCAAGCCGGAGCCACCGTCTGCCACGTGCAGCGTCAATGCGCCGCGCCTGGCCCGCGCCAACACCCGCACCAGTTCGCCGGGCGGAGAGGCCTGGATCGCGTTCAGCACCAGATTAAGCAGCACCTGCCGAACCGCACCGGCGGGCAGCGCCAGAGGCTGGTCGGCGTGCATGCCTTCGCAATGCAGTTGTACTCGAACCCCCGCCTTGCCGGCCTGCGCGTCCACCATCAATCGGATGTCGGCAATGTCTTCCTGGCGCAGCCATGCGTTGCCAGGGCGAAACGTGCGCAGGCTGGCGTCCACCACGGCTTGCAGCGCCTGCACACCGCGTTCGATGAAATCCAGTGACTCACTTCTGGCATCCGGGCGTTCGCCGAATTGGCGCAAGGTCTGCACCGCCGTACGCAAGCCGCCCAGCGGGTTGCGTACCTCGTGGGCCAGCGCCGCCGACATGCGGCCCAGCACCGCTTCACGTTCGATGCGTGCGTTGCGTTCCGCCAGCGCCTCGCGTTCCAGCGCGCTGTCCACCATGCCGTTGTAGGCCGACAGCAGATCCACGATCTCGGGGTCGGCCGTATGGATTTCCCGGGTGGCCAGGCGTTTCGGTGGTCGGGCGCGCATGGCTTCGGTCAATGAAATGATGGGGCGTTGCAGCCGCTTGGCCATGCCAAAACAAAGCGCCGCGCCGAACAGGCTGATGGTCAGACCCAGCAAGCCCAGCTCAAGCGCCAGTTCCTTGCGCTGCCGATGAAAATCGCTGACGTCCAGGTTGGCCACCAAGGTGCCCAGCCTTGGCTGCTTGCTATCCAGCAGGCGCCACGTCCACACCCCGTTCGAGCGCGGGCTGATCAAGGTGCCGGACGGCGCGGCAAGTGCTTCCAGGGGAACGCTTTCCACATTGGGATAGCGCGCCACGTGCGCAAGCAGATGCTGGTCCGGCGTTACCACGGCAAGCGTCCGATCCACCACGCCCAGATGCGTGTCCAACGCCCGATTCAGCACGTCGACCATGTGCTGCGAGTCGGCTGCGCGCACGGCGGGCAGGATCGCGGCCGACAAGCCGTCCAGATACACCTGACCCAAGTTGGCGATCTGCCTGTCGAACTGCCTGGAAACGCCGTGCAGCGCCAAGGAGATAAGCGCGGCGGAGATCACAAGAAACAGCAGTGAGACCGCGAGCGGAATGCGCGAGGTAAGAGACAGGCGGAGCATGACGGCGCTTCTGGACCACGAAAACGGAATTATGCCTGGGTACATGCGGCTACCGGATTTGCAAAAAATGGAAAGCGTGTGCCCCTTGGGAAAAATCCGTGCCAGCCATGAATGGCGCTTGGTACTGCCCTGCGGGCGAGGCCAGGCGATCGTGCCGCGATGTTCACTTTTGTGAACATCGCCTGAACACGATGGTTCATTCGTGTTCAGGCGGGCCGCCCGCCGACCACCGCGTTCATGGTTATCCCGTATGGCTGCGCACTCGGCGTGAAAGCCGTTTGGAAGGCGCCCTCCTTAAAGTGCCCGCTCCTTCAGCGTGCGCGGTTGCATGGCCGAAGCAAGTCAACAACAAACCGGGGAGCAAGCCGTGGGCAGCACCATATTCTCTAGAAAGCGCGATCTGTGGGGAGGTGCGTTCATAGCACTCTGCGGCGCGCTCACCATTCTTGAAGCCACGTCGTACAACATCGGAGAGCTGGCCCGGATGGGGCCAGGCTACTTCCCCATGATGGTCGGCTGCTTTCTGGTGGCGCTGGGCATTCTGATTCCGCTTAGCCCCGACCCCGACGAGGTGCAGGAAGACCTGATCGAAGAACATCTGCCGCAACCGTCGCGCCGCGATCGCCTTCGTGGCATGGCCTGCATTGCGGCGGGTATTGCGCTGTTCATCATCCTGGGCAGCTTCGTGGGCTTCCTGCCCGCCACCTTTGCGCTGGTGTTCGTGTCGGCGCTGGGCGATACGTCGAATTCCATCAAGTCCGCGGCCATTCTGGCTATTGCGATGACGGTGTTCGGCGCGCTTGTGTTCTCGTGGGCGCTGCAACTGCAGTTCCCGATGCTGCGCTGGGGGTAAGCCATGGATTTGTTCGATAACGTATTGCACGGCTTTTCCGTGGCGCTGCAGTGGGAGAACCTGCTGTGGTCGCTGTTCGGCGTCTTCATGGGCAACATGATCGGCGTGCTGCCGGGCATGGGCGTGCTGGCCGCCATTTCCATCCTGCTTCCGCTTACCTACGCGATGACGCCGGTGGCCGCATTGATGATGCTGGCCGGCATTTATTACGGTGCGCAGTACGGTGGCGGCATCACTTGCATTCTGCTCAACCTGCCGGGCACGCCTTCCCATGCGGTGACCTGCCTGGACGGCAATCCGCTGGCGCGGCAAGGCAAGTCCGGGTCGGCCTTGTTCATGCTGGTCATGTCGTCATTCGTGGGCGCCAGCGTGGGCATCGTCATCATGATTCTGTTCTCGCCCTTGCTGGTTGAAGTGGCGTTTCAGTTCGGGCCGGCCGAATACTTTTCCATGATGATGTTGGGCCTGTTCGCCGGGGCAACCCTGGCGAAGGGTTCGGCCATCAAGGGCATCGCCATGGTGTTCCTGGGCTTGCTGCTGGGCGTGGTGGGCACCGACGTCAACACTGGCACCATCCGCTATGCCTTCGGCGTGATTGAACTCAGCGATGGCGTGCAGTTGGTGGCGTTGGCGATGGGCCTGTTCGGCTTGGCGGATTTCTTTGCCAACGTCAATCGCATTGGCAAGGCCACGACCGTGGGCGCCGGCCCCAAGATGTCGGTACGGCCGGAACCGGGCGACATCAAGAAATCGGCCATGCCGATTGCGCGTGGCAGCGCCATTGGCGCGGTGTTGGGCATCCTGCCGGGCACGGGGGCAACCATCGCGTCGTTCATGTCGTATGCGGTCGAGAAGCGCGTGTCGAAGACGCCGAAGCGCTTTGGCAATGGCGCCATCGAAGGGGTGGCGGGACCCGAAGCGGCAAACAATTCCGCCGCGCAGACGAGCTTCATCCCGACCATGAGCCTGGGCATTCCCGGCGACTCCGTGATGGCCTTGATGCTGGGTGCGCTGATCATTCACGGCATCCAGCCTGGCCCGCAGATGGTGACCGAGCACGCCGATTTGTTCTGGGGGCTGATCGCCAGCTTCTGGATTGGCAACATCATGCTGGTGGTGATGAACCTGCCCTTGATCGGCATGTGGGCAAGGCTCTTGAAAGTGCCCTACAAGTATCTGTTCCCGTCCGCGCTGTTCTTTGTCTGCGTCGGCGTGTACAGCACCAACAACAACCTGTTCGATGTGGGCATGGTGCTGATGCTTGGGCTGGTGGGCTACCTGTTCCTGAAGCTGCGCTTTTCGCCTGCGCCGCTGTTGCTGGGTTTTGTGCTGGGGCCGATGGTTGAAGAGAACTTCCGCCGCGCCTTGTTGCTGTCGCGCGGCAGCATGAGCGTGTTCGTTGACCGCCCGATCAGCGCGGGCTTCATCTACGCCATCGCGGCGCTTGCCATCTGGCTGGTGTTCTCCACGGTGCGCAACCGGAAGAAGGTGCGCGCATTGGAGCAGGCGCAGGCGCAGGCCTGATCACGCCACGCAGGCGGGGCTGAACGGGGGCCATTCGTGGGCCCCCTTTCGATTAACGGGAGGGCGTCGTGAAGCAATGGGCGCGCGGTCCACGCGTTGATGAACCGGGGGCGCTGACGGTGGTGCGTGAGCTTGCCTTTGTTGAGCTGATTGAACTGCTTGAATTCAGCCATCTGCGCTTGGACGCGTCGGCTCAAGGGTCGGGAACGGCGTGGGTCGGCACGCAGGAATGGCAGCGCCGTATCGACGGCAAATCCAGCGCCCCTGGCGCGGTCTACGTCTGCACCACGGTGGAGGCGCTACGCGACGCCGTCTTGGCGCCTGAACATGCCGAGCTGAAGATCGACATGCCTACGCAAAGCCGCGTCCGCCTGCGCACCCTGTCCACGCGGCAGGGTGCGTCGCAAGCGTGCCTGCGCGTCGACCTGCAAGCCCTGATCCGGCGTGTGCTGGTGCCGGCGAGCGCGCCCGCGCATCTGTTCGAGCTGGTCAAGCACGTTGTCATGACACGGCTTTGGGTGGAAGTGGCGCGCGTTTGAGCCGGCGTTCCGTGTCCCGCAAGCCTGCGCATGGATTAAACTTTCCGCCATGCTACGCATCGACAATCTCAGCAAGCGCTACGGCGACTACCTTGTATTCCAGGGCCTGACCCACACTTTTCAGCCGGGATGCATGGCGCTGTGCGAAGAAGACAGCACCGGCAAGTCCAGCTTGCTGGGCATCATCGCGGGCGTGATCGCGCCGGATGGCGGGGACGTCTACATCGATGGCCATTCGCTAGCCAACGCACCGCAACAAGCCCGCGCCCGACTGGCCTATGTGCCGGATAACTGCATGGCGTTTCCCACGCAGACCGGACGCGAATTCCTGCTGAACGCCGCCGCCGAAAAGAATGTAAGCCTGGACGGTAGCGTGCTGGACCTGGCGTTTCGCCTGGGGTTGGAACCGCATCTGGACAAGCGCTTCGAGCAGATGTCGACCGGGTCCCGGCGCAAGGTGTACCTGGCGGCCGCCGCGCTGGGCGACCCGGCCGTCGTCGTCGCGGATGGGCCCAGCAGCGGCCTGGATGCGCAGGCGCGCGGAGTGTTGGCCGAAGTTTTCACGACCTGGGCGCGCGACCGCGTCGTGCTGTTCGCCAGCCATGACCCCGAGCTGGTGCAGGCGTGTAAGGCGCGCACACTGAACGTTGCCGACCTGCGCTAGCCGCGCCTCGGTTGAACGGGCCGAGTCCCGACCCGCGCTTCGATCACGCTGGCCCTGCGCTGGTCTAACCCGCGCGTCAGCGCTTGGATGCCTGCAAGACCTCGATGAATGCGCGGCTGAACGCCGGGATGTCATCGGGCTTGCGGCTGGACACCAGCGTGCCATCAACCACGACTTCCTGATCCACCCAGTTGGCCCCCGCGTTGCGCAGGTCGTCCTGTAGCGACGGCCAACTGGTCATGGTGCGGCCTTGCACCACGCCGGACGACACCAGCAGCCATGCGCCGTGGCAGATGACGGCCACGGGTTTGCCGGCGTCGAACATGGCGCGCACGAACGCCTGCGCCTTGGGGTGCATGCGGATCTCGTCGCTGTTGACGACGCCGCCGGGCAATAGCAGCCCGTCGAACACCGAAGGTTCGGCTTCGGCTTGCGCGAATATCAGATCCACCGGAAAGCGGTCGCCGGGTTTGTCGTGATGCATGCCCAGGATGGGGTCATTGCGCGCCGATACCAGTACCGTGCGGGCGCCTTCGGCTTGCAGCCGATCACGCGGACCGGTCAGTTCTACCTGTTCGAACCCATCGACGGCCAGTATCGCGATGTTTACCTCGTTGAGTGTTGCCATGATTGCTCCCTGTTTTGCTTGCTGCATCGATTGCGCAGCAAGCGCCATGCCAAGGGCGCGCGCCGCATCGGGATATCATGCGGATTCGATTGCGATGCCGCCTCCCTTTATCAATGTGAATAAGGAACGACGAACGATGCCGCTTTCCACCGTGCTTGCCCGCGTGTGCCTGTTGGGCTTGATGTTTCCGCCGTTAGCCCTTGCCCTGCCACCCGTCGGCCCTGAAGTGGCCGCCGCCGAAGCCAAGCGTGCCGAGCGGCAGCGCATGATCGGTGACAAGTTGGTGGGCGACGCACCGCAGGACATGGCGCTGCTGGTGATACCCACTGCCAACCTTGACGCTCAGGCGGGGCGCAATTTCGACGACCCAGCCGTACGCGATGCCTACGCGCGACAAAGCAGTGTGTTGATGCACTGGGAACACACGAAGGAAAAGGGCTTTTTTGGGATCACCGCGGGGCCGGGCAAGCACAAATTTTCCAAGGCCGACCTCGGGCCGATATTCCAGACGACGCGGGGCGAGCTCGCGTATCAGGTGATTCCGGTGTGGCCGGGGGAATATCGGCTGACGCGCATCACGTATCAACTACCGCGCACCGACATGCCCACATTGGACCCGTATCTGGAGGTCCTGGACATGAAAAGAGAAATGGCTTTTGTAACGGTGCGCGAGCGTGTCGACTTTGATTTCACAACGATCAGCCCCTGGCCACGTTACGACAAAGAGACCGACGACGGCCTGGGCCAGGGGTGCACGGTGGTGATGCGCCTGGGCGGCGGTTGCGACGAGGCGGCGCGGGCATTGCGCTGGCAGCGGGACGCCGCGCGTGCGGTCGATGCGGGCGCCGCGGAAGTGGTGGAGGTGCCCGGGATGGATGTCGACCTGTCCTTTGCGCCGATCGCCTCGATCACCCTGGAGAAAGGCGACGTGGTGCTCACCGACGGCTTTGTGTTGCCGGACGGGCAGCCGGTCATCGACAAGGATATGTGCGGCTATGCCGAGAAGCAAAGGACCTGCGGGCTGGAATCCTTGCTCGTGCGGCGCCTGCCCGCCAGCATCCAGGATTTCCGGCAAGCGCCTAGCGCCGCCAGCTTCGATATGCCGAAGCTTGAGGCGGCGTTGCAAAGCCTGGAGTATCGGGCGCCCACAATGCTTGTCAAACCCGCCAACAAGGCGACGCCGAATGTGATTCGGGCGGAACGGAGGTAGCGACGCTATCCGCGCCTGGCCAACTCAGGCCACGCCCGCGAAGCGCTTGTCCAGGTAGGCGATGATCTCGCTGGATTCATACATCCAGCGCGTGCCGCCGGCTTCTTCGATGCGCAGGCAAGGCACCTTGACCTTGCCGCCGCCGGCCAGCAGTTGTTCACGGGCCTGGGGGTCGTTCTTGGCGTCGTGCAGCGTTACCGGCACGTTCAAGCGATGCATGGCGCGTCGTGTTTTCACGCAGAACGGGCAGGCGTGGAACTGATAGAGCGACAGCGCGGCGGCTTCAGCGTTTACCGTGGCCTGGCCTTGTGCTGATCGTTGTTGCGGGCGCGGACGCGTCAGCGCGTCGCCAAGAACGATCAGTTGACCCAGGCCGACACGCAAGGCTTTGACAAACATGGATGTTCAACTCAAACAAAGGAAAGAGGCGGTCAGTCTACTCTTTTGCCGACTCCTGCCCCTGCAAGGTCCTCAGCGCGCTGACGGCATCCACAGCGCCCCAAGGGTCCATGTTCCACATCGACGATGCCCCGATCATCGATGCCCGGCGGGCTAGCCCCCGATCGACACCAGTTCCGCACCTTCGGTCACCTGGTCGCCCACGCCATAGAACACTTCTTCGACCTTGCCATCGGCGGGCGCGGAAATCGTGTGCTCCATCTTCATGGCTTCCATCACCAACAGCGGTTGGCCTTTCTCGACGGTGTCGCCGGCCTTGACCGAGATCGAGATGATCTTGCCCGGCATCGGCGCCGTCAGGCCGCCGCCATGCTCGCCCTGGGTGTCCTGGGCATGCGCCAAGGGGTCATACAGCTCCAGCACATGCACGCCGTTGTCGCCAAAGACGTGGGCGCGGTCGGCATGCAGCACGACGGTGCCGGCGTGCTCGTGGCCGGCCAGCGTGATGCGCAGGCCGTAGGCCAGGTTGGGGTTGGCGCTGGCATGCGAGCGCCACAGGAACGGTTGCGGACCCGCACCGGTATCCAGCGTCCACGCACCGTCTTGGCGGGCCACGGTGACGCGGCGCGCTTCGCCGTTGTCCACCCATTGCAGATGTCGGTGATACTGCCCGCCCAGCCGCCAGCCGTCGCGCGCGTCCCAGGGGTCGGCGGGGCCTTTGCCGGCGGCCTGCACGCCGGGCTGGGCCAGGCCCAGCCGCACCAGCACGGCGGCCGAGGCCAGCGCCAGCGTGGCGTCGTTGGCGGCCTGTGGTTCGGGCAGCAGCGTGGCGCGCTGGCGTTCGATCAAGCCAGTGTCCAGGTCGGCCGCTGCAAACGCGGTGTCTTTCATCAGCCGCGACAGAAAGGCCACGTTGGTCTGCACGCCCACGGCCTGCGTTTGCGCCAGCGCTTGCAGCATGCGGGCGCGGGCCTGGTCGCGGTCGGCGCCGTGCACGATCAGCTTGGCAATCATGGGGTCATAGAACGGCGTGATCGTGTCGCCCGTGCGTACGCCGCCATCCACGCGAATGTCGGCGTTGGTGAACGCGCTGTGCGGCGGCAGGCCCAGATAAGCCAGGGTGCCGATCGACGGCAGAAAGCCCTTTTCCGGGTTCTCGGCGTAGATGCGGGCTTCGATGGCATGGCCATTGATGCGCAGATCTTCCTGGCGCGCCGGCAGCGGCTGGCCGGCGGCCACGCGCAACTGCCATTCCACCAGATCGTGGCCGGTGATCATTTCGGTGACCGGGTGTTCCACTTGCAGGCGCGTGTTCATTTCCATGAAGTAGAAGCGGCCGTCCGGCTCGGCAATGAACTCCACCGTGCCCGCGCCCACGTAGCCCACGGCGCGCGCGGCGGCCACGGCGGCTTCGCCCATGGCGCGACGGCGCTCTTCGGTCATGCCGGGGGCGGGGGCTTCTTCGATCACTTTCTGGTGGCGGCGCTGTACCGAGCAGTCGCGTTCGAACAGGTAGACGCAATTGCCATGCGTGTCCGCGAATACCTGGATTTCAATGTGGCGCGGCTTTTGCAGATAGCGTTCGATCAGTACGCGGTCATCGCCAAAGCTGGATGCCGCTTCACGTTGGCACGAGGCCAGTGCGTCCAGGAAGGCGCCGGATGATTCCACCACGCGCATGCCCTTGCCACCGCCGCCCGCGCTGGCCTTGATCAGCACGGGGTAGCCGATGCCGTCGGCCTGGGTCTTCAGGAATTGCGGGTCCTGGTTGTCGCCGTGGTAGCCGGGCACCAGCGGCACGCCGGCTTTGTCCATCAATGACTTGGCGGCCGACTTGCTGCCCATGGCGGCAATGGCGGATGCGGGCGGGCCCACGAAGGCGATGCCGGCCTTTTCAGCGGCTTCGGCAAAGGCTTCGTTTTCCGACAGAAAGCCGTAGCCGGGGTGGATGGCGCCCGCGCCGGTATCCAGCGCGGCTTGCAGGATGGCGTCGGCGCGCAGGTAGCTGGCGCGCGGCTCCGATCCGCCGATGTACACGGCTTGATCGCAGGCGGCCACGTGGCGCGCGTTGGCGTCCGCGTCCGAGTACACAGCAACGGTGCGGATGCCCATGCGGCGGGCGGTGGCGGCGACGCGGCAGGCGATTTCGCCGCGATTGGCAATCAGCAAAGTGTCGAACATGAATGTCATCCTGGCTGTAATTCTTCTTGAACTGCGGGCACGAATAGCGCGATGGCGCTCTACATGCGGAAGACGCCGAACTTGGTGTCTTCGATGGGGGCGTTCAATGCGGCGGACAAGGCCAGACCCAGCACGCGGCGCGTGTCGGCGGGCGCAATGATGCCGTCGTCCCACAAGCGCGCGGTGGCGTAGTACGGGTGGCCTTCGTGTTCGTATTGATCGCGAATGGGCGCCTTGAACGCGGCTTCTTCTTCCGCCGTCCATTGGCCGCCGCGCGCTTCAATGCCATCGCGCTTGACGGTAGCCAGAACGCTTGCGGCCTGCTCGCCGCCCATCACCGAGATGCGAGCGTTGGGCCACATGAACAGCATGCGCGGCGAATAGGCGCGGCCGCACATGCCGTAGTTGCCGGCGCCGAACGAACCGCCGATCAGCACGGTGAACTTGGGCACGGCGGCGGTGGCCACGGCGGTCACCATCTTGGCGCCATGGCGCGCGATGCCTTCGTTTTCGTACTTGCGGCCGACCATGAAGCCGGTGATGTTCTGCAGGAACACCAGCGGAATCTTGCGCTGCGCGCACAGCTCGATAAAGTGCGCGCCCTTTTGCGCCGATTCGGAAAACAGGATGCCGTTGTTGGCCACGATGCCCACGGGCATGCCCTGGATGTGCGCAAAGCCCGTGACCAGCGTGGGGCCGAAGCGGGCCTTGAATTCATCGAACTCAGACCCGTCCACGATGCGCGCAATGACTTCGCGTACGTCGTAGGGTTTGCGGGTGTCGGCGGGAATGATGCCGTTCAGTTCGTTGGGGTCGTAGCGCGGTTCGCGCGGGGCAATGGTGGCCAGTTGCGCGGGTTTCTTGCGGTTCAGGCGGGCAACGGCGTTGCGCGCCAGTTGCAGCGCGTGCATGTCGTTGGCGGCCAGGTGGTCCACCACGCCGGACAGGCGCGTGTGCACGTCGCCGCCGCCCAGGTCTTCGGCGCTGACTTCTTCGCCCGTGGCGGCCTTCACCAGCGGCGGGCCGCCCAGAAAGATGGTGCCCTGGTTTTTCACGATGATGGATTCATCGCTCATGGCGGGCACATACGCGCCGCCCGCGGTGCAGGAACCCATCACCACGGCGATCTGCGAAATGCCTTGCGCCGACATCTGCGCCTGGTTGTAGAAGATGCGGCCGAAGTGTTCGCGGTCGGGGAACACTTCGTCTTGCTGCGGCAGGTTAGCGCCGCCCGAATCCACCAGGTAGACGCAGGGCAGGTGGTTTTGCGCGGCGATCTCTTGCGCGCGCAGGTGCTTCTTGACGGTCATCGGATAGTACGTGCCGCCCTTGACGGTGGCGTCGTTGCAGACGATGACGCATTCGGTGCCGGACACGCGGCCGATGCCGGTGATGACGCCCGCGCCGGGCGCGTCGCCGTCGTACATATCGTGTGCCGCCATGGGCGACAGTTCCAGGAACGGGGTGCCCGGATCGATCAGGTTTTCAACGCGGTCGCGAGGCAGCAGCTTGCCGCGTGCCACATGCTTGGCGCGCGCGGCTTCGCTGCCGCCCAGCGCGGTCTGCGCCAGCTTCTGATTCAGATCATCCAGCTGCGCCTGCATGGCACGCGCATTGTCGGTGAAATCTTGCGACCGCGGATTGATGCGGGATTCGATGATGGGCATGGGGTACCACCCGTCCTGCGAAATGAGGATTTGAAGGCGTAGGATGGGTGTAGCGCGAGAGACCAGAGGCAAGAACGCCAAGGTCTCAACGCGCGCAACCCATCAAACAGACGTTAAGTTGTGGCAGAAGATGAAAAGAACTGCGGTGTAGCGATGATGGGGGGGGGGGCCATCTTTTTTGGCGTAGGTCGTCCGAGAAATTTGATGCTGCTTGATGGGTTGCGCGCGTTGAGGCTTTTGGGTTTTTGCCATCGGTCTCTCGCGCTTCACCCATCCTACGAATTGGGCGGGACGTTGTCCCGCCCAATCCTTACACCATCTCGATGGCCATGGCCACGGCTTCGCCGCCGCCGATGCACAGCGTGGCGACGCCGCGCTTGCCGCCGGTCTTGCGCAGCGCGCCGACCAGCGTGGCCATCAGGCGGGCGCCCGATGCGCCGATGGGGTGGCCCAGGGCGGTGGCGCCGCCGTGCACGTTGACCTTGTCGTGCGGCAGCTTGAAGTCGTTCATGGCGGCCATGGTGACCACCGCGAAGGCTTCATTGATTTCGTACAGGTCCACGTCCTCGGCCTTCCAGCCGGTCTTGGTGAACAGGTTCTTCAGCGCGCCGACGGGGGCGGTGGTGAACCAGCCCGGCTCTTGCGAGTGCTGGCTGTGCGCCACGATGCGGGCCAGCGGCTTCACGCCAAGCTTCTCGGCGGTGGACGCGCGCATCAACACCATGGCGGCGGCGCCGTCGGAAATCGACGACGAGTTGGCGGCGGTGATGGTGCCGTCTTTCTTGAAGGCGGGCTTGAGCGTCGGGATCTTTTCCGGCATGGCCTTGGTGGGGGCTTCGTCGGTGTCGATCACGGTGTCGCCCTTGCGGCCGGCCACGGTGACGGGGGCGATTTCCCACTTGAAGCTGCCATCTTCCGTGGCGGCGCGGGCGCGACGCAGCGATTCCAGCGAGAACTCGTCCTGCTGTTCGCGCGTGAATTCATATTTGGCGGCGCAGTCCTCGGCGAACACGCCCATGGCCTTGCCCTTGTCGTAGGCGTCTTCCAGGCCGTCCAGCGCCATGTGGTCATACACGGTGTTGTGGCCGAAGCGGTAACCCTGGCGCGCCTTCAACAGCAGGTACGGCGCGTTGCTCATGCTTTCCTGGCCACCGGCCACCACCACTTCGGCGCTGCCGGCCGCCAGCAGGTCGTGGCCGAACATGGCCGCCTTCAGGCCCGAACCGCAGACTTTGTGGATGGTGGTGCAAGCCACGCCCAGCGGCAGGCCGGCGCCAAGAGCAGCCTGGCGCGCGGGCGCTTGGCCCTGGCCGGCTTGAAGCACGTTGCCCATGATGACTTCGTCGACTTGTTCCGGCTTGATGCCGGCGCGTTCGATGGCGGCCTTGATGGCCACCGAGCCCAGCTCATGCGCGGCCAGGCCGGACAAGCTGCCCAGCATGCCGCCCATGGGCGTGCGGGCGATGGAAACGATAACGATGGGATCTGACATGACTAGCTCCTGTGAGGATCGGGACAGCGTCTGGGTGTCGGCACTGCGTGGTCGCCCGAAGGGCGTGCCGGACGCAGGCGTCTGTCTGTATCGTAAGGGAAAAATTCTTCAATCCGGCCCTGCGCCACCTGGGCGCGGCAGGCCTGCCACCAGTCCGGTTCCAGCAAGTCGGCATGGTGACGCATGAAGGCGCCGCGCACGCGCGGGTCGCCTAGCAGGAAGCGGCCGAATTCTTCGGGGAATACGTCGTTCGGTCCGATGGCGTACCAGGGTTCGGAGGCCATTTCCGCTTCTTCGTTCGGGGCCGGCGGGATGCGCCGGAAATTCATTTCGGTCATGCGCTGGATTTCGTCGTAGTCGTAAAAGACGACCCGGCCCAGACGCGTTACGCCGAAGTTCTTGTAAAGCATGTCGCCAGGGAAGATATTGGCGGCGGCCAACTGGCGGATGGCGTCGCCGTATTCGCGCACGGCGGGGTCCAGCAAGGCGTCGGAGGCCTGGCGCAGATAGATGTTCAATGGCGTCATCCGCCGTTCGATGTAGACGTGGCGGATGACGACTGTGTCACTGGTTTCTTCGATCAGGCTGGGCACCAGGCGGCGTAGTTCGTCCAGCAGGGCGGGCGCGAAGCGGCTGCGCGGCAGCGCCACCTGTGAATATTCCCAGGTGTCGGCCATGCGGCCCACGCGGTCGTGCAGCTTCACCATCTGGTACTTGCGGCGCACGGTGGCGTGGTCCATGCCGTCTTTGTCGATGCGGTCCTTGATGAGCTTGAACACATAGGGGTAGGACGGCAGCGTGAACACGCACATCACCATGCCCTTGATGCCGGGCGCGATGTCGAAGGCGTCGCGCGAATGGGCCAGGTGATGCAGGAAGTCGCGGTAGAACAGCGTCTTGCCCTGCTTTTGCAGGCCGATCATGGTGTAGAGCTCGGCCTTGGGCTTGCGCGGCAGCAGCGTCGCCAGGAAGTTGACGACGGCGGCGGGCGTTTCCATGTCCACCAGGAAATACGCGCGCGTGAAGCTGAACAGCGTGCTCAGGTCGTCGGCGCCCAGCAGCAGCGCGTCCAGCGTGACCTGCCCGGCCGGGTTGCGCGTGAGCGCCACGGCAAAGGGGTAGACGGTGGTCTGGTTGATCAGGCGGCCGACGATGTAGGCGCCCTTGTTGCGAAAGAACAGCGAGCCCAGCGCGTGGACCTGGCAGTCGCTGGCGATGCGCCGGCCCACGTGGCGCGGCAGCAGCGCGCGCAATTGCGCAACCGCCGCGCGCGCCAGCATGCGGGTATCGCGCGGCAGGTCTTCAAAGGGTAGTGCCAGGCCGAAGTCGGCCACCATGCGGATCAGGCTTTTTTCCAGGCCGTCTGTGGCCGGGTAGTACACCCGGTACGACGGCATGCTGCTGTCCAGATAGTCGGTGGCGACGGCGGGCCGCACGAAGAGGAAATCGTTGTGGAAATAGTCGCGGTGCAGCAGCCGGCAGGTGACCGAATTGAAGAAGGTCTCGGCGCATTCGGGCTGCTTGTGTGCGCCCAGCAGGCCCACGAATTCCTGTTTGATCTGTTGCCAGTAGGCAGTCTGGGCGTCGGTCAGGGCGGGTACGGCCGCGCCATTGCCATTGCCGCGGCCACTGCCGTTGCCGCTGTGGCTGGGAAGGTCGTCCAGCGCGCCTTCGGGCCGGCCACGCAGCACGCTTTCCAACTGCGTGGCGCATTCGCGCACGCGCATGTCGTAGTACTCGATACGTTCGCGCGACAGGTGCTGGATGCCGTGCCAGTCGCCGGATTCAAACAGCGCCTTGGCCCGCTGCGCGCTGTAGCGAAACAGGGCGTAGTGGCGGTCAAAGCCGGCCAGGATGATCCGCGCTACGTCCAGCGGCGAAGGCCCCGGTACGGGGGCCTGCTCGATGTGCTGGACGTCGGACATGCGGATCATGGTGGGATGCTCGGCCGAAAGATCAGGCGGTTTCCTGGAACAGTTCGCGGCCGATCAGCATGCGGCGGATTTCGCTGGTGCCGGCGCCGATTTCGTAGAGCTTGGCGTCGCGCCACAGGCGGCCCACCGGGTATTCGTTGATGTAGCCGTTGCCGCCCAGGATCTGCACGCCCTCGCCCGCCATCCAGGTGGCCTTTTCGGCCGTGTACAGGATCAGCGCGGCGCAGTCCTTGCGCACCTGGCGCACGTGTTCGGCGCCCAGCTTGTCCAGGTTCTTGCCCACCTGGTAGCAGAACGCGCGGCTGGCTTGCAAGGTGGTGTACAGGTCGGCGACCTTGCCCTGGATCAGCTGGAATTCGCCGATGGCCTGGCCGAACTGCTTGCGGTCGTGGATGTAGGGCACTACCACGTCCATCACTGCTTGCATGATGCCCAGCGGGCCGCCGGACAGCACGGCGCGTTCGTAGTCCAGGCCGCTCATCAGCACGCGCACGCCGCCGTTAACCTGGCCCAGCACGTTTTCTTCGGGAATTTCGCAGTCCTGGAACACGAGTTCGCCCGTGTGGCTGCCGCGCATGCCCAGTTTGTCCAGCTTTTGCGCCACCGAAAAGCCCTTGAAGCCTTTTTCAACCAGGAAGGCGGTGATGCCGCGCTGGTGGGCCTCGGGGTCAGTCTTGGCGTAGACCACCAGCGTGTCGGCGTCGGGGCCGTTGGTGATCCACATCTTGGTGCCGTTCAGCACGTAGCGGTCGCCCTTCTTGTCGGCGCGCAGCTTCATGCTGACCACGTCCGAGCCGGCGCCGGGTTCGCTCATGGCCAGCGCGCCCACGTGTTCGCCGGAAATGAGCTTGGGCAGGTACTTGGCTTTTTGCGCCGCGGTGCCGTTGCGGTTGATCTGGTTCACGCACAGATTGGAGTGCGCACCATACGACAGGCCCACCGAGGCGCTGGCGCGCGAGATTTCTTCCATCACCACCATATGAGCCAGGTAGCCCATGTTGGCGCCGCCGTATTCCTCGTCGGCCGTCATGCCCAACACACCGAGTTCACCGAATTTGCGCCAGAGATCCATGGGGAACTGGTCGCTGCGGTCTACCTCGGCCGCGCGCGGCGCGATCTCGGCTTGTGCAAAATTGCGCACGGCGTCGCGCAGCATGTCCAGGTCTTCGCCCAGGTCGAAGTTCAGGCCGGGTAGGTTCATCGATGTCTCCGTGATAGTGGGTGCTTACATTCTTGTGGGCGCCTTGGGGCTGGCGCCGCGCCGCCATCGTGTGGCTCATCATGCGCCGATCACGCATCGCTACGCAATGATGCACCGCAAATATTACGTTTACGTAAACGTAAATTGGAGTCGGGTTATCCCTAGGAAATGGCGCACGGGCGCGCGCCGTCCAGCCAGATCAGGGTTTGATCGCCGCTACCGTGGCGCGCCTGTGCGGCTTGTGGGGCACGCCGCGATCGTCCACGGGCAGGTCCATGACGCGATACCGCATGACCGCCAGCGACTTCGGATTGGTGATGCGCGCCATGTGGGCGCATTGCGCGCACCAGTGGCCCGCGCGGATGGACGCGAACGGCGCGTGCCAATCGTGCCCGCGATGGCACAGCCAGTGCATTTTCTTGGTGGTGTTCTGGTAGACGGACGTCAGGCATTCGCCGCCCCGTTCTCGCGCCGCCTGATGCGCGGCTTCGATACCCAAGCGCTTGTGCAGGTTGGCGCACACGCCGCACCAACTGCCCAACATGATCTTGCCGCCGGTGGTAAGCCATTCATGACCATCGGCGCAACGGAAACGGTAGCGTACCCCCAGCCCGCTATAGGCGTCCGCCAGGCAGGCGCCGCCGCGCTCGGCCGCTTTGCGCTGCAAGCGCTCCAGGCCGTCGGGGTGCCGATAGCCTTCCACCTTGCGCAGCCGCGCGCATTCCGGGCACCAGGTGCGCCGCAATACATCCACGCCCGCCGCCTCCCATTCGTGGCCGGCGCCGCAGCGGAATTGGAAGGTTCGCTGGCCACGGGGGCTGGCGGTGTCCAGGCACTGACCGCCCCGCAAGGCCGCCGTTTGATGGATGCGCAGCAGGAGGTCGTCGCGCCTGCGCCGGTAGCCCGCGTTCCGGCCGCAGACGGCGCAGCCCACGCGTTGCAACGCCTTGTTGCCCTTGCGGTTCCAGGCGTGGCCCGCCTCGCAATGGAAGCGATGAGGTTTGTCCCAGCCCAGCCAGTGCGTTTCCAGGCAGGTCACCCCGTTTTGCTGGGATAGTTCGATCAGGCGCGCAAAGTTGGACGCGGCGGCGCATACGGGGCATCGGATCTCAAGCGCGCGGCCGAAGGTTTGCAGCGTCCGTTGGAACAGATGTCCTTCACGGCATTGAAAGCGATACGTTGCTGACAAGCCGCGCCAATCGGTGTCCAGGCATTGGAAACCCGCGGCGTCGGCGCCGGCGCGCAGCCGTGGCTGACGGTCAAGAATGGGGTGATGACGACTCTTGTGCATGAGGAATCCTGTTGCCAAAGACACCGCCATGACTGCCGTGCGCGAGAGATGCCGAACACCGCTTGGGAAATTTGACAGGTGCAGGCAAGGGGCACGACTTGCTCCGGACAATCGCAGCCGCGACGGCCTGGATGGCGATGGCCGATCTTGCCTTCCCGTTGGGCGCAAAGATATTGGATAAGTCTTATTTTTGGGCGGAACTATCCGATCCGCCGACCCCAATGATTGCGCTGCCGGCATGCCGGCATATTGCGCGCCGGGGGGAACACCGCGCCGCGGGGCGCCTTACCGAGCCGCCGTCCTCAGCCGCCACGCGGCCCGAACATGATCACCAGCATGCCGGCCAGGCACAGGCCCACGCCGAGCCAGTCGCTCAGGCTGGGACGCACGCCGTCAACGGCCCACAGCCACATCAGCGCCATGCCGATGTACACGCCGCCATACGCGGCATAGACCCGTCCCGACGCGGCGGGGTGCAGCGTCAACAGCCAGGCGAACAGGGCCAGGCTGGCCGCGGCGGGCGCCAGCAGCCAGATGGAATGGCCCTTGCGCAGCCATAGGTAGGGCAGATAGCAGCCGATGATTTCGGCCAACGCCGTCAGGACGAACAGCGCCAGGGTTTGCAGCATGGCCATGCGTTGGCCTTTACGGCTTTTTCGCGAGCAGCGCGCGGCACTCGCGTTCTTGCTGGGCGATCTCCTGCAGCGTGTCTTCGATGTCGCGGCGCTGTTGCTCCAGCGTGGCGCGATGCTGTTCCAGTACGCTCAGGTACTGGCGCAATTGCACCTCGGTGTCGCCCGGACTGTCGTACATATCGATCAGCGTCAGGATTTCAGACAGCTGCAACCCCAGGCGTTTGCCGCGCAGCGCCAGCTTCAAGCGCGTGCGATCGCGCGGGCCGAAGATGCGGTTGCGGCCCTCGCGCGCCGGGCTGACGATTCCCTGGTCTTCGTAGAAGCGGATCGTGCGGGGCGTAACGTCGAACTCGCGGGCGAGTTCAGAGATGGTCCAGGTTGACGAGGGCATGCGACGTGTGGCAGTTTACGTAAACGTAAATTATGATGACTTGACGTGAACGTCAAGCGTGGAGCGCGAGGCAATGAACCCCAACGAACAGAAACTGCAGTACCCCTGGGCAGACCTTCAGCCCGAAGCCGGCCGTGCCCAAGTGGTGGCCGACGGCGTCAAGTGGATCCGGATGCCGCTGCCGTTCGCGCTGGATCATATCAACCTCTGGCTGCTGCGCGACAACATCGACGGCCAGGACGGCTGGACCATCGTTGACTGTGGCATCTCGCGCGACGAAGTGAAGTCGCTGTGGGAAGACGTTTTCAAGAACGAGCTGGAAGGCCTGCCCGTGCTGCGTGTGCTGGTCACGCACATGCACCCCGACCACATCGGCCTGGCCCATTGGCTGTGCGAACGCTGGAACGCGCGGTTGTGGATGACGATGACGGACTTCATGGTGGCGTCGTTGTGGTCGTCGCGCCGCAACGATGCGGGCGCCGGACCCGGTGGCCAGTCGGCGGTGGAGCACTTCGCCCGCCATGGCTTGACCGACCCCGACGCGCAAGAGCAGATCCGCCAGCGCGCCAACTACTTCCCGAACCTGGTGCCTGCCGTACCCGCGCGCTACACGCGCATCATGCACGGTGACCAGGTCCGCATTGGCGGCCACGACTGGCGCGTCATCGTGGGCTATGGCCATGCCCCCGAGCATGCGTCGCTGTTTTCGCCCGACCTTAACGTGCTGATCTCTGGCGACATGGTGTTGCCGCGCATCTCCACCAATGTCAGCGTGTTCGACTACGAACCCGACGCCAACCCCCTGCCCCTGTACCTGCGGTCGCTGGACGGCTACGCTGGCCTGCCGCGCGACACGCTGGTGCTGCCGTCGCACGGCCGTCCGTTCAAGGGCCTGCATGAGCGCATCGCGCAGCAGCACGAGCACCACCGGGACCGCCTGGCCGAAGTGCTGGAGGCGTGCGCGGTGCAGCCGCAGTCAACGTCCGACATCGTGCCCGTGCTGTTCAAGCGCAAGCTCGACTTGCACCAACTGACCTTCGCCATGGGCGAGGCGCTGGCGCATCTGCATGCGCTTTATTACGAAGGCAAGCTCAAGCGCGCGACCGGCGCGGACGGCATTGTGCGGTTCACGGCGGCCTGAGCGGCAAGCAAGTCGCGGCAAGTAAGATGTGGCAGGCAATACGCGGCAAGCAAGACGGGTTCCGGGCGGAACCCGTCAGCGTCAGCGCGTGGCGGTAGCCAGCCTGACGGCCAGGCCCACGAACACCAGGGCGGCGATGCGGTTGAGCCAGCGCTTTGCCGTCACCGAGCGTTGCAGCAGTTCGCCAAAGGCGCCGGAAAAGAAGGCGATGGCGCCGAATACCAACAGCGTCGACACGATGAACACGGCGCCCAACTGCATGACCTGCAAGCCCACCGGACCCAGCGCCGGCGTGGTGAATTGCGGCAGAAAGGCAAAGAAGAACAGCAGCACCTTGGGGTTGGTCAGGTTCATGACGATGCCGCGCCGGTACAGCGCGCCGGGTTTCAACGGTTCGGGCGCTTTGCCGGCATCGGACTCCACCGGCGCTCGCAGGATCTGCCAGGCAAGGTAGGTCAGGTATGCCGCGCCCGCCAGCTTCAACGCCGTGAACGCCATGGGCGACGCGGCGAACACGGCGGCAAGGCCCAGCGCCACGGCAGCTGTGTGACCTAGCAGCCCGGTGCACAGCCCCAGCACCACCAGCATGCCCGCCTTGCGACCCCAGATGGCCGATTGCATCAGCACGAACACATTGTCCGGCCCCGGCGTCAGCGCGAGCAGGACGGCAATGCCGAAAAATGCGGTCAGGGTGTCGATGGGCAGCATGGGTGTGGCCTGGTTGGGGGTGGGCGCCGGTCAGCCGGAGAATGGCATCATAAGGGCAAAACCACATCGTTCAGCCCCGGGCACGGGACACAAAGGACACAGAGACACGCCATGACGACACACGCCGCGCAAAGCCAGCAAGTCCCCGAGATTCTATGGTTTGGGTCAACCCATAACCGGCCGCAATTTCCCAGGATCGAAGGACTGACCAGTGCGCCAGACC